>JAIROG010000020.1 GCA_031257675.1 Treponema sp.
GAGTCGTATCCCCTGACTATTTCCCCATTTTACAATAGCTGTTGTCATACTTTCCGTCCTTAAAATCATAGGATATACTAAGTATAGCCCATTTATTTTATAAAGTCAATAGCTTTTATAAATTTTCTCATAAATTAATCAAAAAGTATGTTTTTCAGATGCTTTTGCGGCATTGCACATAACGTTCCGGTTGTTTATGACGTTTTTGCAGCCCGAATAAGGGCTTTGCGTAGCAAAGACCAGGGCTGCAAAAACGTGGCGGAGTTTTGGCGTGGGAATGGAGCGTAGCGTAATGACCTAGCCAAAACGTAGCCCGAGCCGCCTACTGGCGGCGAAGCATAAACAATCCTGTTATGCGAAGTGCCACCCGTACACCATTTCTATTTATTATTATATTTACTTACTAACTGACCGCAAGCGGCGTTTATTTTTCTACCATGTGATACCCTTATTTTTACCTCAAGACCATTGTCTTCCAATTTATTTTTAAAATGTTCAACTTCTTTTCTACATACATCCTTGAAAATAAGTTGATTAGCCTGATTATGTTCCAGTAAATTTATCATAACATTTTCATGTTTAAACCATTCAACCAATTGTTTTATGTCAGAATAGGTGTCATTTATTCCCGGCAATACCAAATACGCGATGGTTAATTTCCTGTTGTGCCTTTTTGAATAGGACAATACGGCTTCTACCGTCTCCTTAATATCATTATCGCTCATTCCGGGTATTAGGGCGTTTCTAACTTTTTGATTTGTTGCGTGTAATGATAACACCAATTGTATTTTTATATGTTCCTCCCGTAATTTTCTTAACATTTTTATAGGTCCGACTGTTGAAATGGTTATCCCATCGGTGGGAAAATCTAGCCCGTTCCTGTCCCGTAAAATATGTATCGCCTTTATCAAAGCGTCATAATTATACAAAGATTCCCCAATGCCCATAAACACAATTCTGTTGACAGGTTCTTTTAGAAAATGAATTTGCTGGACAATTTCAGAAACGGTTAAATTGCGTAAAAGTCCGTTTTTGCCCGATTCACAGAAAGAGCATTTTACCAGACAGCCAACCTGGGTACTTACACAGGCGGTCATCCCTGTTCTTCGTTTAATACAAACGGTTTCTATACATTTATGGTCAAATAATTCATAAATGTATTTTTGGGTATCCGTGTCTTTAACAATCTCTTTGATCCATATTGTGTGGATTTTTTTGGGGAGATTACTTTTATACAATGAGGAAAATAGTGCGCTGGAATTCTGTTCTCCAATAATGCCGGCGATTTCATTAAAAGTAAACCCAAAAGGATCGTTGATAATATCTACAATATTTCCATGAATGTTTTTCATAATTACCCCACAAGTCAAAAGACAAACTTTTCCCGTTGATGGAAACTCCATTGAGATTTCGGGAAAAGTATTACTGGTTAACTATAAAAAACAAAATTTCATGTTAATTTCTTTATACCATTATATTTTATATTTGTCAACAACTATTTCAGAAATATTTTAGGGTGGCATTTCGCATAACTCCTTATATACACAAACTCCTTCATATATATCTATCTATTTACGGTATACACGAAATCTCCGCGTTGCATCATCGAAAATGTAACCAAAATCAAGGCAGACTACCCGGCAACAACGGTTGCTGGCGGTCACAGTATTAGGTTAACCATGTAAGAGAAAAAAGCGGTTGCCATGCAGATTCCGATCCCACTGCCAGAAAGCAAAATGGAAAGAAAAATCAGACATCCTGAACGGATTTATTCAGCAACCGGTTGCAACTGGAAATATGCGCTGGTATCCTCAACAAGAGAGAGTCCGCTGAAATCCTTCTCTTCGTCAAAGGCGTGGACGTCACATTCACACCGTCGAAAAAAATCCTCCAACCGAAAACGCGCCGCGACATAAACGCGCTCATTCTATCAACAAAGTTATTTCCGTTGAAGCACCCATATAGCACTTATTGCCGGGGAACACAACGGCAACACGGTAGACGCCTTCTGCCGCGGGCGGGGAGAGGAGAACGGCGCCGGTATCTGCGGCAAAATACGTAAAGATGAGGGGCGGTTCTACCGGCGGGTCGACGGACGCTTCGGCTTGCTTGGGTTCGCCGTCATAGGCAAAACGCTGAATCGGATCCGCGGCAATGGAAATAAACGCTTTCTGAATGTGGTATTCAACTTTGACGTTCCTGCCTCGCGTGTAACCGTTTCCCCCGGGTCGCTCGATTCTGACATAGTAATCGCCTACTTCAACTGGCGCTTCGGCGCTACCATTCCGGTCTTCCTCCAAATCTTCTTCGGACGCAAAGTAGGTGATAACAAAGGGAGGGGCGTCGTCTTTCGCCGCGTGGACTTCGACCGCCTGATTTCGTCCATTGTACTGGGTGTGCTGATAGGTGGCGGAAGTGATGATGGGCGCTTCTTCCAAGGCGCTTTCTTTTGAAACGCAGGAAACAAGAAAAAATGCCGACGCTGCGGCGAGGAGCGGCACTTTTGTGATAAACCGCGTCTTCATGCCGGCGCCTTTTCTCCGTCATTCGTCCAAATCGGAAAGTTGGGTAGACAAGTAGCGCTCCCCGGAGTCCGGCAGGATTGCTACGATGGTTTTACCCCGGCTTTCGGGGCGGGACGCGATCTTGAGGGCTGACCACACTGCGGCGCCGGAAGAAATGCCCGCAAGGATGCCTTCAACACGCGCCAAAGCGCGGGCGCTTGCAATGGCGTCTTCATTCGTAACCCTCATTATCTCGTCAATGATCGAGCGGTTGAGTACTTTGGGTATAAACCCCGCGCCTATTCCTTGAATGCGGTGAGGCCCGGCTATGCCGCCTGAAAGTACCGGCGAAGCGTCCGGTTCTACAGCGACGATTTTCACCGCCGGATTCTTTGACTTGAGAACTTCCCCAACGCCCGTGATCGTGCCGCCGGTGCCGACTCCCGCTACAAAGACATCCACCGCGCCTTTGGTATCCGTCCAGATTTCTTCGGCGGTGGTCAGGCGGTGAACTTCCGGATTAGCGGGATTTTCAAATTGCAAGGGCATGTAGCCGCCGGAGATGCGGCTGACCAGTTCCTCGGCTTTTTGAACCGCCCCCTTCATGCCGGACTTGCCGGATGTCAACACCACTTCTGCGCCGAGCATACGGGCGAGTTTCCGCCGTTCCACGGACATGGTTTCCGGCATGGTGAGGATAAGGCGGCAACCCTTTGCGGCGCAGGCGAACGCCAGAGCTATGCCAGTGTTGCCCGATGTGGGTTCAACGACTGTTCCTCCGGGTTTAAGCTTGCCGTCCCGTTCCGCCGCGTCCAGCATTGCGGCTCCTATCCGATCCTTAACGCTGGCCATAGGGTTGAAGGCTTCTATCTTTGCAAGAACGGTTCCCGGAAGATCCTTCCCCAATTTCGCAAGTCTGACTAAGGGCGTATTTCCCCGCGCCGCGACGATATTGTCAAAAATCATTCCCCGGCGGGAGATTGTCTCCGGTTCATCCATACTGTTCTCCTCATTGGAGCCTCCACGCCCCCGCACGGGGCTTTCCAGAGCTTCCCTATATTGCATAATCCGCTTCCTGGTTGATGTCATACTGAAACATCGCCAGTATGCGTTCGTGAATTTTCACTAGTTCCGCGTCCGTTCTTGCCCGCGGGCGTTTCACGGCCACTGGTATGCGGTTGCGGATCGTTCCCGGACTTGGAGAAAATACCACCACCTCATCTGAAAGATAGACGGCTTCCTGAACGTCATGCGTCACCAGAATGATGGTGATGGGATTTCCAGTTCCGCCGGTCTCGTCCCAAAGCCGCAACAGTTCGTCCTGAAGTTTTTCCCGCGTCAAGGCGTCAACTGCGGCGAAAGGTTCGTCCATCAAAATTATTTTCGGCTCCACCGAAAGCGCCCTTGCCAAAGCCAAACGCTGCCGCATGCCTCCGGAAAGCTGGGACGGGTACTTATGCGCGGAAGCGGCAAGCCCCACCTTATGCAGATAGTACAGCGACTTTTCTTCAATTTTTCGTTTCTTTAGTTTAGCGGCGCCGCCAATCGCGGCGGGAGGCGCAGCGTTTCGCAGTTTAAGGGCAAAAGACACATTTTGCAGCGCCGTCATCCATGGGAAGACCGCGTAATCCTGAAAGATCATGGCGATGTCGTGTTTGGGGCGATCCCGAAACACGCCGTTAGCGAGCGGCGAGATGAAACGGTAGCGCCGGCGGTAGGCGATCTGTTCCTTGCGGGTCGCGGGCAGGGGTTCCAGCACGAGTTTGCCATCAATACGGATGGCGCCATCGGTGGGCGCCTGAAGCCCCGCGAGGATTTCCAGAAAGGTCGACTTTCCACAGCCGGAGGGGCCCAAGAGGGAAACTATCTTTCCGTCAGGAATGCTGAGGGACACGTTCAACACCGCCGTAAGCCCTTCCGCCAGCCCTTTCTCATTGACAACTGAAAAAAATTTACCGATGCTTTTGGCTTCTATCATCCTGACGCCGCCTTTACCGCCCCACTTTCCATACGGCAAGTTTGATCTCTATATACTTGAGTATCTCAATGAGAAACCAGCCGATCCAGCCCAGAATGACCATGCAGACCATCATTTCAGGGATGACAAAGTAGTCTTTCGCCTGACCCAGCAAGTAGCCTATGCCCATGCGTCCGCCGTAAGATTCGCCTATGAGGAGCATCACGAGACCCATAGCGACGCCGGTCTTGAGGCTCATAATGATGGAACCGAAGGCGTGCCAAAAGTAGACCTTGCGGAGAAGAGTGATCTCGCTGGCGCCAAAGACCCTTGCTGACGCGAGGTAACGGGGGTCGGTGTCCTTGATTCCTTGGTAGGTGTTGAACAGCACCGGATAGAAGATGCCTATAAACATGAGGAAAATGTGCATTTTCGAGCCAATGCCGAAGAAGATGATGGTCATGGGAACCCAAGCGGGCGGCGGTATGGGCGACAACAACTGCCAGAGGGGCAGGACATAGGCGCGTATTTTGAGATTCCAGCCCATGAGCAGCCCAATGGGAACCGCCAGGACAACCGCAATGCCGAAAGCCGTGAAAAAACGCCCCATGCTGATTCCGATGTGCAGTACAAGGGACTTGTGCCATAGCATGAACCAAAATCGTTGCGCCACAGTGGAAAGGCTGGGGATGAGGCTTTCCGGCAGTATCTTCCAGCGGGGAAGGAATTCCCACAAAAAGAGTATGGGAATAAATATGGTCAAGAATTCCATGGAGAAAAAATTCATCAGGGAATTTTTGAAGAATCCGCCGAGTTCAAGCAGAACCCGGCGGAAACCTTTTGTTTCGTAATCCGTCATATCCGCGATTGCCGACCAGTTGGTTTTACAAGTTGGTTTGCGCGGTTTTACCACGTTATACCCTTAAACTCTGGAGCGAAAAGCGCGTCGCCCGGGTTCTTTTCTATAGTTCCCTGACGCACCAAGGCGTCGGCGTAGCCTTTAAGCTGTTCCGTGGCGAGTTGTGTGGTAAAGCCCAGTTTGGGATTGCTGTTGATGATGGCTTGCCGGTCAACGGACACATATTTCGCGGCGATATCCACAATATCGGATGCCACAGGGTTTTCAAGGATAAGCTTGTCAGCCTCGGCGATGGCTTCAATGAAAGCCTTGGCGTCGCCCAGCCGGGTGGCGAGGAAGTCTTTGTTGGCGTTGATGGTCCGGCACGGCGGATTTTCACCCGCCAGGTTGGGATCGATGTTCCCATCGCCGTCTGCGTCGGAAGCGCCGTTAAAAAGGGTTTTGTACTTGGGCTTGCCCGCCGCGTCTCTTGCGAGGAGCGCCAAGGCTACAAAAGGCTCCTCAAGAATGGCGCCTTTCACCTGTCCCGCGTCAAGAGCGGCTATAGCGGCACCGGGCGCGAGCGTCACCAGTTCAAAGTCGGTGTTATACTGGCTGCGCAGGGCATCCCTGATGAGGATCACCGCGCAACAGGTGGTGGAAAGTCCGGCGATCTGCTGTCCACTGAGGTCTGCGGGCGTCCTGTAGGGCGCGTCTGCCGGGACCACCAGCACCGACGTGCAGGGTATCTTTACTTGAGCGATGATTGAGATGTTTTGCCCTTTGGCTATGGGGGTAATGACCCCGGTGGGGCAATTGAACACTATGTTCGCTTCTCCGCCGACCACTGCGGCGACGCCTGAACTGGTCTGCTGAATTTCCACCTCCAAACCGCGTTTGGCAAAAAACCCTTTTTCATACGCCACATAGAGGTTGAGATGATGGGTGGAGTTGGCATCAGCGACGATCACCTTCTTGCCAGATAAGGCTGATTGCGCAGCCGGCGCTTCATCCTTTTTTGGACCAGCCCAGATGCTTGTGGAAAAAGCCGCAAAAGACAAAAATACACACAGTATTTTTTTCATGGAATCCTCCTATATAATTCCTATTATATTGATAGTCATACATAGTATATTATAACTACTGGTTTAGTCAAGATGCCGGATACAGAAAAAACAAGAAAAAATCGCGCGCCTATGCGCCGCCGTCGCGCCGCGTCCGTCCATGTAAAAATCGCGGGGGGAATTCTGACATGATAGTTTTTTCCCGTTTTTTAGGGTATACTATCTACAGTCGCCGCCAGAACGCTTGTTCAGCTCTGAAACGTCTAAAAGCATCTAAAAACGTCTGGAAAGCGGCTAAAGGAATGGTAGATGCATAAACCCCTTTTCTTCCCCCTGCTTTTTCTCATTCTTCCTGTCGCGGCGCAGGCCATGCAGATTTCTTTTCCGTCATGGGGCTTTTTCATAGATTTGCCGGAAGAATATGAGCTTGCTGATGGAGACATGAAGAGCGTTTATTCTTTCGCTTCCCCGGCCGGCGCCATTGTAAATATACGAGCGTATCAGGCGGGCGCGTATCAATCGGTGGAAGCTCTTGCCGGCGCCATCCAGAAACAACTCAACAACAGGGGTGAAATGGATGTCTTTGAATACCGGAACAAGAAAGCCGTTATACTGGAGCTTGATTTCTCGCTTGGAAACGATGGCGTCAACGGCTTCGGTTTGTGCCTTGAGTTGGATAGACAAATCGCGTCAGACGCGGCGTCCGGGACGCCGTTTTTGCTTGCGCTTGCATATGCGGATAAAGCGGACGGCGATTTGACCGCGCTGCACCTTTCCTGCCTTGATTCCATAGCCCCTGACGCGGGGAGCCTCCGTACGCCGGGACCCATTGTTACGTATTCATTCCCAATCGGATCGCGGAAAACCCAGCCTTTGGCGGGAAACGCCGGAGAAGCGGCGTTTTTTGAGTATGACGCGGAAGCCGCTCAATTCGTTGTCGACCGGGAAGACTTGCTATTGCGGCGGTATGTACAAACGCCGCTGTGGAAAGATGCGTGGATGCGCTTTTACCGGACAATTTACCGCGATTCATTTGAACGCATCCAAAACGCGGCGTTTGCGCTGGAGCGCTCGTGGAACATACCGGCTTTGGACAACCGCGCCCTTGCGAGCGCGGCTCTGAAATGGGTGCAGGGTTTTCGGTACGAGCGCGATCTTGAAGGCAGCGATTTTGTCAATCTGGTGACTGCGGCGGTTGAAGGCAGGGGAGACTGCGACAGTCGCGCCCTTCTGTTGGCTGTCATCCTGGAACAAGCCGGCGTGTCCGCCGGAATCATGGTGTCCGCTGAGTACAGCCACGCTATGGGCATTGTTGACGTGGACGGCGTGGGCGTACGCATCCCCCTGGACGGCAAGAATTGGCTGGTTGCGGAAACCACCGTGCATGTGGACATCGGTCTTATTGGGCAATCCATGAGCGATTTGAAGAAGTGGATAGGGATCAGGTTTGAGTGAGGTGCGGCGCGGCGATGCGTTGCGGATGCCTCTTCGCTTTTTTCGGTGAAAAGGAGCGGGCGAAATGTTCCGCCTTCTTGTTTATCCATAGTGTATATGGTATATTCTTTTTAAGATGAGGGCATAGATGGGGACATTTACCGATGCGTTAAAAAACTTTTTCGGCTTGAGAAAAGCGGTTTCTACGGAACTGTTTGACGATCTCTGCGATCTGCTGGTTGAGGGCGATTTCGGCGCAAACAACGCCTACAAAATCACGGAAAAATTACAGGAAGCGTGTAGAAAAGAGAAAATCACCGAAAGCGGCGCCGTCCGTTTCCGGCTTGCGGTTCTGCTGGAGGAGATGCTGACCGCTGATTCTGAGCAAAACCACGCCTCTGTGGAGGATTTTCCCGACAACACGCTTACTGTTATTCTGCTGTTGGGTGTAAACGGGGTGGGAAAGACCTCAACTGCCGCAAAGCTCGGCGTGCGATACGCGGCGGTTGCGGCGCACAAACCAATCCTTGCCGCCGCCGATACGTTCAGGGCCGCGGCTGTCGATCAGCTCAAGATACACGGCGAGCGGCTTGGATTGCGGGTGGTGTCCCACCAGCGCGGGGGAAATCCGGCCGCGGTTATCTACGACGCGATAGAGGCGTCCGGGGGCAAGGGGGTCATCATTGCCGATACTGCGGGCAGAATGCACACCAAGCTGGCGCTTGTCGAAGAACTCAAGAAAATAGATCGCGTTGTGGAATCGAAATCCGCAGGCGCGAACTACCTCAAATGGCTTGCGCTTGACGCCACTACCGGACGGAACGCCCTTGCCCAGGCGGAAACGTTTAAAGAAGCGGTCGCCGTGAACGGGGTGATCCTCACCAAATGCGATTCGAGCGCTAAAGGCGGCGCGGTCTTCTCCCTCGCCGCTGATTTGAAGCTGCCTGTTCTCTTTGTGTGCAATGGTGAAAAATACGAAAATATCGCGCCTTTTGACGCAAAGAAATATGTGGAAGAATTTGTTGGAATCAGGTGATGCAAATGCGGCATGGAAAGCTGGTGCGGGCGCGGTCATTCCGGTTTCTATTTTCCGCCTTGTTATTTTTTATGTTTCTCATAACGCCGCCGCTTTTCGCTCAGGAAACGGCGTGGTACATCTCCAATGCGGCGGGACTGGCGCTGTACCCCGCGCCCTCGCGCATTGTCGCCTTGCGCAACGATTACTGTCTCGGCATGTCGATCATTTCATGGTCGGCGTTGCCGCCGGAATTGTTCGCCTATTATCAGCCTTCATATACGGTGGATTTCCGCACCCTGTATGAAAAGGGCAAACCCAAGCGGCGGCAGTGGGTTTTCCGTGATGACAGAGGGGCGAGCAGGCTCACGGCTGTCGCGGCAATAAAAGACGGGATGCCAACGCTCGCATTTATCGAGCGATACGGCGAAGGCGATCTCCTTGTGGAAGAGCGGCAGTTTTTCGAAAAGGAGCGAATCACAACCCTGTATTTTTATGAAAAAACCGTCCTTGTCAGAAGTGAGACAAGGGTGGAAACGCTTTTTACGATAAAGCTGGAAGGCGCGAAAGACGCGGACGGCAATGTAGATGTCGTTGCCGTTGATACAGAGGTTGACGCCGCCGCCGCCAACGGCGATCCGCAGACGGAAAGCGAGGAAAGCGCCGGAACCGAAGCGGCGCCGGGTGAGCCGGTTGCGCAACAAACAGAGTGGCGGGAAACGTCGTTCTGGACGGATTACTACCGCTACTCTCGCTCCCAATCGCTTAGGGAAGTGCAAAGGATCATACATGACGGCGCTTCGCAAGCATTGACTCTCTCATTTCCCCAACTTAAACCGCGTCCTGAATTTGACAGGAATTTTGTTCGCCCTAACACGACGTACAACTCAACCTTTTTGAATGAAACGTTGAGCGGCGATCCCGTTTCAGAGGTTGCATACACAATTGACGACAGGGGGCGGGCGCTGGTGGAAAGCCGTTACGATGAGACGGGCGTGTTGATCAGTGAACTGAAAAACAATTGGGCGCGGGACCGTCTCGCTTCGGTGGAATGGCGGTCGTTTGGCAATGAAGGCGCTGTTCTTGAGAGATGGCTGACCGAGTATGACTACGATTCAAAAGACAATCGTGTCATGGAACGCAATTATGTGAACGGCGTTTTGGAGCGCGCCGTAAGAACTGATGGCAAACAGGAGATAGAAGAGTTGTATATGGACGGAACAGTCGTATTGCGGACAATATGGGAAGACGGACGAAAAATAAAAGAAGAGCGGATGGGGGGAAACCAATGAGACTGGGTTGGATGGCATTTATCGCAGCGCGGCACAACAGCCACCGGAAAAAAGGCGCGCCCGGCGCTTCGCCCGCGCCAATTTTGGCGATTTTAGGCATAGGCGTGGGCGTACTCGCGCTTATCGTGATTATTGCGGTGATGAATGGGTTTCAACTTGGATTCATCGAAAGCATCATTGAAATATCTTCGTTTCATGTAAGGGTGGAGATTCCCGCGGTATCCGCGGACGATTTCGATTCCGTTTTCATTGAAATTGATGAACAGAACGCCCTCATGGACGCTGTGGCTGAACAGTTGCGAACCATTCCGGGCGTTGTTTCCGCCGCGCCATTTCGTGAACTGTACGCCATACTCAGGGGGAAACGATCCGGTCAGGAGGGTGCGCTCATACGGGGGCTTGTTCCGAATGTCCTGGAGCAGGATGCGGGCATGGCGGAAAAACTCGAAATAGAACGCGGCGCTTTTGACCTCACCGAACCTAAATCAATCGTACTGGGCGCGGAATTGGCAAGCAGACTGTATGTAAGGGTGGGGGATACGGTGGAGCTTGCGTCCCTGTCCGGTTTATTTGACGCCGGTAAAGATTCCGCCTTTACGGTTACAGGCATTTTTCGATCCGGCTTCTACGAATACGATATAGGCTGGGCCTTTGTCAACATCAACACGGCGGCTCTTCTTGATGAAACAAGCCTCATGCTTGGCGTCAAGCTGAAAAACCGCTGGAATGACGCCCGCGCTCTCCAGCTTATCAACGATTTGAGCGCCGTAAAAAACGCCGGAGGCGCCGTTGTGAACATAACCTCGTGGAGGGACTACAACAAGGCGTTTTTCAGCGCCCTGCGCTTGGAGAAGCTGCTCATATTCCTGCTCGTGGGGCTTATCTTCATTGTGGTGGGGCTTAACATTTTTCAGGCGCAACGCAGGGCCGTTCTGGAACGCAGCGAGGAAATCGGGTTGTTGCGCGCGTTAGGCGCGGATGAATGGGCGGTACGGCTCATATTCGTATGGGACGGCTTTGTCATAGGACTCATTGGAGCGGGCGCGGGCGCTGTTCTCGGACTGTTTCTCGCAACCCATATAGGCGGATTTTTTACGGCGCTGGAACACATCGTCAACGCCTTTATCAGCCTGTTGAATCTGATTTACGGTGTTTTGGATAGATCGCCGGTCGAAGAATTCGCCATTTTTTCTCCTGCGGTATTTTATATAAAAGAGATTCCGGCGCGGGTTATTCCCCATGAAGCGGTTTTGATATTCCTGTTCGGCTTCCTGTCCGCGTTGATGGCTTCATGGTTCGCGTCCCGCCGCGCCGCCCGCACCAGACCTGCTGAAGTGTTGCGGTATGAGTAGCGGACGCGGATCGGCGCGCAACGAGCGACTCGGCTCGATATATATGCGATGCGGGGATGGGGAGTTATGCGCCATTTTGCCCAGAAAATGAATGATAGGATATAGCGATTAAGAAAATTCTTTAATAATTTTTTAAAGAGTAAAAACATGGGAAAAGGCAGTCATGGTGGTTCTGGAAAATCTGGCGGCGGTAGTAGTGGAAGCGGGCGTCCAGCGCCTATTCCTCCAAACAATGGACCAAATCCAGCGGGTTGGCCAAACAACAATCCTAGCCACCCCGGCAATCCATCCGGCGGTGGAAGGAACAATGCGCCTCCTAAAAAGTAGCAAAAAAAGTTCTGTCATAAATGATTTTTCTTTAATGACTCATGTTACGCATAGTTGACATAAGGGGTGGAAAGAATACTATAAGAGTATGGGTGGGGACATACTTGATTTATACAGTGATTACTTGTTGGCAAGCGCCAGGAAAGCGACGGCAAC
>JAIROG010000100.1 GCA_031257675.1 Treponema sp.
TGGACTTGTTCAACAACCCGGTTGGTTGTCTCACAAGTCTCGCGGATTTGGCGTATTTTTTGCAAAAATACGCCAAATCCGCCCGTTTTTTAGCGGAAGTTGTTCAATAACTTCAGTTATTGAACAACTCTATTTTATAATATTATTTTGAAGACCATTTTCATCCACGATTATTTCTGTACCCTGTTTTTCATGCATTTTAACAAGCCATGCTGGAACTTCAGTAATGCCTGTCCCCGCAAGGTTGATTTCACGTAAACTTGCGCAACCCATAACTGCTTCCGGTAATTTTGTTATTTCCTCGCAGCCTTTCAAGTTTATAGCGGCAATATCCTCAAGGGATTGGGGAAATTCATCATAATTACCACCATCACTTAGTGTTCCGTTTTTTACCACCTCTAACAATTCGGCGAACAAGTCATTGTCAATATAACCATTTTCAAAATTGAAGTGACCAGTGTTTCCTTCCCAAGCGCCATTTCCAAGTTTCGCGATTTTTTCCATGCGGTCTGCCGCGTCACGCGCTTTTTCATACTCCTTTCGCGCTTTGTCTATGGCGTTTTGGTCTTCCCCGTCCTCAACAAGCCACAGCCGCTCCCGTGCTTGTAATTCAGGACAGTAAAACTCTTGTGAAAGATAATACATAACTTCAAGTCCGCCTGCATAATAAACCCTATCGCCGGAATCAGCATAGGTTCCACCGGTAATAGTATGCCATGCCGAGCCTACGTCAGATCCCCCGTTGATAATGGTTGAAAAGAAGAAATCCACCATAGGAAACATATTGCTTATCGCGGGATACAATCGATTCCAGGGCGGCTCCCGATTAAAACCATCGCCAGTAGTGGCAAGCGATAATATACCTTCCCTGTCTATCTCAAAAGTGAATCTATCTATAATAGAATCATTGCCTATTTCAAGCTCGATGCACAAACCTATAAATTCAATCTCATACTCGTCTTCTATGGCTTCTTCTATGCCGTCGTCGTTCTTTACAACCCAGCTTTCGTCATCATTTAACATTGCTTTAAGTAAAGAGGGAAGACGTTTTCTAACCTTCTCAATGTCATCTTGTTCGCCCTTCATCCTCCCTGTAATAGAGTCATAGTAAGGATATCCAGCCATTTTTCCAATCCTTTACAGTCTTCTCCTGCTGTCAAAAATTATATTTGAAAGGTTAAACTAACCTTTCAACATCTTCTTTCTTCTTTTGTCTGTATTTTATAAAAAAATCCTGGAAAAAGCAATAGCCGCAGGGACAATATGTCTTCCATAAATTAACCATTTTAGGGCAAATGGCATATAACGTTGGTACTGTCAAGTCTCTTTCGCAAAATTGATTTACAGCCATTTGGAAATTAAGCGGCTGAAACTGCGCGAAGGTGTTTCATGTTCATGTATTTTCTGTTTCCCCATTGACTATTGGCGACATGCCTCAGCCTGACGCATATCAGCATCAAAGCTGAATTGCCGTCGTGAAAACAGCCGGACGCCCGGACGCCTGATTTCACGGCTCACCCGTTCAATGGCGCTGTTCGTCCGTATCTTAAGCCAACGCTCATAGGGAAAACACGTGTGCGTCAGGGTCTCTTCTATACTGTCCTCCACCTTCTTCGCCGCATCCTCAGACTCCTTGCTTTCAGCGTCTCGGCGACCTGCGCCGCTTTTTCAACCGACGCCGCCCCGCCCTCCTTGCGCGTGGATCGCTTTGAGCGTCTTCGCCACCAGCGCCGTCTTGCCACAGGGCGCAACTGAAAACACATTCCGGTAGAAATGCGCGATATATCTCCGGCATTTGGATTCGGAAAACATTTCCAGAGCCGCATCCAGCATCCCAAGACATTTATCCCCGGCTGTCAGTTCTACGCCGTATAGACCGCGGCCTTTCAGCCATTGGAAAAAGGACTGCCAACTCGCTTTGTCTTCCTTCATCCCCTCAGCAACGCCCAAGATTTCCTGAAATCCGTTCGAATCAACCCCTATCGCCGCCAGAACACTGACATTTTCACAACTCCCTCCCCGGTTCCGCTTTAAATAAACGCCGTCAACATACTCATGCGGGCGCTCCATTCCCTCAAGCCGCCGGTTCCGCCAGGATTCTATGTTCCCGCACGCCTTTTGTTCATTTCGTTGACGGTCGAAGGCGACGCTTCGCCGCCCCACAACGCTTCGGTTATATCCTCCACACGGCGCGCCGAAACCCCGGCAAGGCGCATCTCTATAAGCGCTTCCTCAACGCCGATTTCACGGCGACGGCATCGTTCAATCTCAACGCCTTTCAGTTTTGGCATGCGCAACGCCGCTTCGCCTGAAGTTGTCCCCAGCTTCTTGGCATACGAACCGCTCCGGCAGGCTTCCCATTTTTCGGTCCGTTCATATTTTGACGCATGGGCAAGCCGTTGGGCTTCCCGCTCTAGAAGTCCGTTGAGCGTTTCCTCCACGCTATTCCGAACCAGGCGTTTTAATTCGTTCTTGATTGCTCCTTCATTGAATTGTCTAATTCCGTTAGACATGGCTCGTCGCCTCCTTGACAATTAAGTTGTGGCGACTCTATTTTACCAAACGGCTGCAAACCTGTCTTTATATTTGCGAAAGATATTCTACCTTATCATAACGTTCTGGCTGTTTTAGATAAATATGATAGTTAACGTTCATTATTGATTGTTCATTATCTATATATAATATATAGAGTTAATAAAATTTGTATTTATGCCTGTTGTGGATTTTAAGTGTCTGCGCTAAAATATTTTGCAGACGCATTGTAGAGGGCGCTGGAGGTTTATATATGAGTGTGAAAGTTTGGGAGAAACGCGGGAAATTATATCTCGACATCTACATAGGAGGGAAACGCACATGGGAAGCGTTACGCTTAACCCTTACTCCTGACAGAGCGCAGAACAAAGAAATTATGCGATTCGCGGAGATATGTCGATCAAAACGTGAGACACAACTACTCACTGGTTTATAGGATATTCAAGATCCAACAGCCGAAAGGAAAAAGCTGATCGCCTATCTTGAGAAATTGGCTAAAGCCGCGGAATTCTTTTAATCGCGGGAACGTCCGCTCTCTGTTTGTATGCCTCCTTATCTTCCTGGTCAAAACGACTCCGCTCCTTGCGTTCCTTCTTCGGCGGCGCCACTGTCCGAAAGCCCATAAAACTTGCCGGACATCGGACCTTGGACTCCGAACACGCCTTGTCCGCCAACAAAGCGGCGCTCCGCCCAATCGCCCCGTCGCTTTCCAGCCCCCTCCATCGCATCATCCCCGTTCCCAGCGGACAAACTGAGCGCCGCCGGACCCCAGCTCTCTTCGCCGCCCGCCCGCCGCGGCTCCCGCTTGCGCTCCGCTCTTTTTAACGCCTCCATCCACTCGGGACGCGCTTTCACCGCGGTTGAATCGAGAGCCGCCGCGCCAACAGCCCGTCCTATCAGCCGCGCGCCTCCCACCGCCATAAACCCCCGCTCTAACACGCCTTTCTTCGCCCGTCGATTGCTCC
>JAIROG010000087.1 GCA_031257675.1 Treponema sp.
GGAATATCCCGCGGAAGACCGCGCCATGCGCTTCCTTCTTTGAGAACCTACAAAATCGCGCGTAAAATGCCATACAAATTCCAGGTTCGCGGCCTCGCCTCTTTTCGCGCCGACCTCAGCAGATATTCTATCCGCAAAAACCGATCCCGGCTCATGTCGCTCGGATACGCCACTCTCATACTGTTTCCTCTCCCTATTGGGTTCCTCCATTATCTAACTTTTTGCGAATCTTATAAATATATTGAACACGACCTTAAGGGCAATGGACGGAGGTATGATTGATTCTGATGCAAGGGATTATGCCCATAAAGCCGGGTTTTTGCGCTTGAGTTGGCAGGCGAGTCAGTGAAATTGATAAAACCTTCAGAAGATTTTGTACCGCAAGAATGGCAATAGGCTTGAATGGCGATGTATTTGCAACAGAATGGGCGCCAGAAGGCTTTGGGATCAAACCACATAAGTTCCCCAAAAGGAGCTATGCGCGGCGCTCAAGAACCGAGCCGGCTTCACCGGCAATTACAAGGACTTGGCGGAATATGCCGGACGGTTCCTTGACGAAGCCGCCTGCCAGATCTGCGACGGCTTCGCGGTGAACGCGCTCTACTTCTCCGTGCAACCCAATGTGGGCCGCGCCTTCGACAAAGCGACCGAGGGACGCGACATGGGCAAACACCCGCTAACCTTCCGCACCCGCAACCATGTTTTCGCGCATCCTCGCACATAGACTATGCGTCCACCCGCACATTCCAATAAATAATCCCCGCAACAAGCGCGAACCAAAGGGTCGACGGGGCGTTACACCCTTTTATAAAAAATAAGAAATCAAACCTTCCGCCATAGTAATAGCCACCGGCAGAGCCGGCGGCTTTAGGAAGCCCCTTTCAAGGTGGCTGTAAATTAAAATTTAGCTCCGCCTAGATTTAACGCGCCTTGCCTCCCATTGCCAAGACACTCTTGGCTCTTGATATATTCTCTCGCCCTCTTCTCAATCTAATCCCGCCGTACTCGCATACTATCCACGGGCCCAGAAATCCCTATTCGCCATCCCTTTCCCCCGGTTTATTTCCCGATATATTCGTATCGCGCTTTTCCCTTTCATGCGCCGCGCCGCGCTTCGGCGGCGCTGACAGGCGCGCATGGACACGCTCCGGCCCCGCACGCCCTTCCAACGCCCTTCCACCCCTTTCCCCCGCATAATTCCCGCGGGACTTCCCCCGTTTTCCGCCGAACATTCCCATACAGCGCCTTCCTTCGGCGTTTCGGCGCCATCGCCGCATGACGCTCGCGCGCCCATTTGTCACGCGCCAAACTTCTCCAATCCTGCACAAGCGCCCCTCGCGCCGCCTTGCCGGGGGCTTCATGAGGAGCATACCGGCGTTCCCGCCCTTTACGGCGCGGCCTTTTCAAGCCTCGCCAGCAGATCCGGCGCTTCTTCTGTAAAAATGCATAAAAATCAAAGTCTCCTTAAAATATTGAACAAAAGTCCATCCTGCGGACTGAGCGTTGTTAGGTTGGCGGCGGCATAGCTATTTCAGCAGGCGGCGTCACCGCTTTGGTGTGTATGCTTTGTGCCGTCGGCTTTGGCGACAAGGGATTCGGCGTTTTCGGCGCATTAGTGTTGGCGCTCAGAATAGGGCTTGGGTTCGGCGCTGTTCAAGGGAGCCTCATCTTCTATATTAGAGATTCGTCCGTTCACCGTCACCGCGCCAGCAGGTTCTTCGTACGAGGCGCGACGACCATGGTTGAGGTCAAACCGCGCCCGGTGCAAAATGAAGCGTTTCAGGCGTTATAGGATATTGAAATGCTGATTCCCTGTCTTGGTTACAAGGCTAAAAACGGCGGCTGTCTTGATGCGCGTATAGAGTGCGGGGTGAATTTATGAGAGAAAGCAATAAACATGCCAAACCCGCTCTGTTTAGGGGTTAAAAAAGACAATTCTTTTACAAAACCACACGGAAACCGCTCACGACGTGTCCCGGCGCCGTCCGCTCTTCTATTCCGCTTCATAGCATATAACATCCTCTTTTCTTTGCGTTTGGTCAAGACGAGTTTATAAAAAAAAGCTCTCTGTATCCCCGTCTGAAACGGCGTCCGTGATTCTTCTGGACATCGCGCCCTCTTTTTCAGTATATTAGAACCCATGATAATGGCTCTCGCTTTGCTCAAGGCCGCGCTTGTCTACAGAAAAGCGGAATTATGCCCAAACGAACGCAACGCCCGCGTTCTGCGCTCTGTGGCTCACGATGAATACAGCCACGCGCTGTTTCGGGAAGCGTATGCCGGACGCGCTTTCTCGCCGGATGCGTTCAAGACGTTCAGAACCGTCTCGCTTGCCCGCGCTCTTGGACTGACGTTTGACCTGAAACAGATAAAAAAAAATGAGGGCGGCGCGGCGAAAAAATACCAGGCGTTGATGGGAGCGTATCCTGAAATTGAGGAAATCAGCGCGGATGAAGACGATCACGAACAGGCGCCCCTCTCCTGTATTGACGAGGAACTGCTCCGTTGCGCGAGTTCCATAACCGGGCTGATAACAGGGGTGAGCGCGGCTTTTTCTATGGCGGCTTCCGAATGCCTTTCCGCAAAGACGGACGGCGACCCAAAAGACGCGGCATTGAGTTTATACACCGGCATTTTTCTTTTTAATTGCTATCCGTCTGCCGCAAAAAAACTTGACTTCAAGAAATGGTTCGCTGAAATGGTGGCGATAAGCCTCGGCGCCGCGGAGTTGTCCTTCGGCGTGGGCTGGTTGCTGAACCGCTTCATGGGGGTTTAGTGCGGCAATCTCTCAGGCGCCATTTCGGTTCATGGGGCTTCTACCGTGAAGCGTTGAGCATAGCTCTGCCGGTCATGCTCCAGCAGCTTATCACGAGCATGGTCTCCCTTATCGACAATTTTATGGTCGCGGGGCTTGGAGATGTCAGCATGGCGGCGGTGAACATCTCCAATCAACTCGCATTCATCTCAATTGTGATGATCAACGTGATATGCGGCGCGGGCGGCATCTACCTCGCCCAATACAAGGGCGCGCGCGATGACGCGGGCATGAAAGACGCATTCCGGTTCAAGGCGCTGTTTAGTCAGATCGCCGCGCTGCTCTTTTTCTGCCTGTGCCATCTCATTCCCGAAGAAATGCTCGGCATGATGACCGCGGGCAACGCGGCTAAAGCGGAGCTGGCCGCCGAGGGTGTGGATTACTTGAAGTTCGGCTCATTCGCAGTGTTCCCCATGGCGTTCTCTATGGCGATGGGCAGTTCCTTTCGGGAAACCGGATCGCCGAAAATACCGCTCGTCATTTCCGCCGCGGCGACGCTGGTCAACACCGCTGGCAACTGGCTTTTCATCTACGGCAACATGGGCGCCCCGGCCCTGGGCGTACGGGGCGCGGCGATCGCCACGGTGATCGCCCGTTGCGTTGAAGCCGCGGTCTTTTTGATCTACGCCCGCCGGAACAAGCCTGATTTCTACGCGGGTTTGACTACATTGTTGCGCATCAGCGGAAAGCTTGTCCGCGAGATTTTCATCCGTTCCGTGATGATGTTCCTGTCAGAAATTTCGTGGATATCAAGCGAAACCATCATGGTCGCTCTGTATAACGGACGGGGCGGCGCAGAGACGGTCGCGGGCATGGCGGCGGGCAACACCATAGCCAACGTCTTCTACCTGCTGTTCGGAGGCATTTGGACCGTATCGGCGGTTGTCATAGGCGGCTCTCTGGGCGCGGGCAAACTTGACGAAGCCCGCGTAAAGGCGCGGTGGATACAATCGGGCGCGGTTATCGGCGGAATCGTCATAGCCGTTATCGGCGCCGGACTGTCGGTCGTTCTCGTGCCGCTCGTGTTTTCAAACCTCACCGTCAACGCCCGCGCCATAGGACTTGGCTTTATCTTTGTCATTCTGGCGTACATGCCGCTGTGGTGCCTGCTGAACGCCCTGTTCGCCATTTCCCGTTCCGGCGGGGACGCGGCGATGGGCATGTACGCCGATGTTTCGGTGAACACCCTCATCTTCGTTCCGGGCGCGTTTCTCCTCGCCTTTTTCACCGGCATGGGTCCGGTAACCATGTTCGCAATCCTCAAGGTTACCGACATAGCCAAGTGCCTTGTCGCGCGGCATTTTTTCAAGAAGGAGCGCTGGCTCAGGAATTTGACGGCGGCGCTGATTCGCCGTTAGGCGGCGTCAGACCCGCGAAGCGGGTCTGCGCGCAAACAGGACGGTCATGCGAAGCGCCCAGCCTCTTTTGCTGGAGATCATCAAATAATTCAACTGTGTTGTTTTTCTTACTATATTTCTTTTCATTTTCAGACGAATCGATAATGGACTTGTTCAATAACCAAAGGCATTGAACAACCTAAGAGCTTATCCGGGAATAGAGAAGAACCGATAAAGAAGGTATGAAAAGAACAGAAGGAAGCGGGATCAAATCATGGGAGCTGACGGACGAGTTGTGGGAGCGGGTTCGGGAATTTATCCCACAACGGAAACGGGACGAAAACAAGAAGTACCAGCGAAAGCAGGGGGCGGGAAGAAAAC
>JAIROG010000092.1 GCA_031257675.1 Treponema sp.
AAAAGGCATTAAAAGGTCTTTTGATATATTATGGGTTTGAACCGGAATATACCCACAATATTGAAATACTATTAAAAGAACTTAAAGATTTTACAGAAATTCCTGAAAATATCAAAGAAGCAGCACAATTGACCAATTACGCTGTTCAAACAAGGTATCTAGGAGAATATGATGAAATTACAAAAGAAGAATATGAGAACAGTGTAAAAATAGAGAACACCTGTTTGGATTGGGTTGAAGATAGAATTAAAGAAGCTGAGGCAAATAAAAAATTAGAATAAAAGCAAAAAATACCGCCGCATAACAGGACTGTTCACGCTGCGCCCCTTCGGGGCTTGGGCTCCATTCGCCTAGGTCAGTCGTTGCGCTCCTTCCCACGGCTCATTCCGGCACATTTGGGCGGCGCGAAACCCTACGGGTTTCTTATGGCGCCGCCCAAATGTCATAAACAGCCCGGACGTTATACGAAATTTTTGAGCCAAAATTTTATCAAAAGAATCGAAAAGAGTTGTTGGCAATGTTCCATAAATATGTTGCATTATCTTATGGATAAAGGGATTGTACAATGGACTTGTTCAACAACCCGGTTGGTTATTGAACAACTCTAATATATATTGGTCGAATAGTTGCAATTGAATGGCATTATGACCAAAAGGGGGGATAGTCAGGCTTATGACCATGTTATAAAGACTTCTCAGGAACAAAAGAGGAAATTCTTGATTTTGGCTAAAAAAATGGGTGATTTTTTGAGAATTAATGATAAGACGAAATTTACATATAAAAAACGGCGGATTTGACGAATTTCCACAAGAAATTTGTCAAATCTGCGGGACTGTCCAACAACCAGCCCGAACCAGAGATTCGCGTTGTTGAACAAGTCCAATGAATGGCTGAAAACTAATGTCTAAATCCAGACGCTTTACGGCGCAACGGATAAAAATATCGGACCGCTTCTCTTGTAGCAGTTGAAAAAACGCCATGAAAGAGTATGATAGGTGTATAGAAAACTGGATGTATGGGAATAGTCTGGAAGCAAGGTAAAAAGAATGGAAGAAGACGAATTGTTTGTACCGGACATACAACGTCTGATGTTTCGGAAATGTCCGGCGGGTTGGCATTTAAAACCTCCTCATGTGTCCAATTATGATATAACCTATATTGTCAAAGGCAAAGCCTGTTGCGCCATTGACCAGACCGCCTACGGGCTTTCACAAGGCGCGTTGTTGTGTCTTTCGGAAGGCGGCGTCAGCAAAGCCGCCCGCACCTATGCGGATCGCCGGATGCGCTGCTTTTCCGTGAGCTTCATACTGAAAAACACGGCGGACGGCAAGGTGGACATCCCGTTTCCTTCTGTAAGCGACCTGTAAGCGACCTGTAGGCGACGTCGGCTTAAAAAATGACCTTATCAGACTTTTCAACGGCTTGGTTTATGCTCAGACGGAGCGGCGGTCCGGTTACGGCAAAAATGCGGAGGGATTCCGCTTCTTATTATTCACCTTTTGCTTGAATTGACGGTGTACAATGCCAACGCGCCATGCGAAGATTGCCGGATACAAAAACTATCCGCCATATTCCCGGCATTACGCCGGGCGGCTTGCAGTCACAAAGCTGTCCGCCATAGCCGGACTCAAGCGGCGGACTGCTGCGGTCGCCGCGATATGATTCATTCTTACAAACAATTTATATCCATTATCGGGGTTCCGCCATCATATTCCAAAGGCGGAGCGCGTGCGAGCGCTGACCGCGCCGGCAAGCGGCGCCGCGTAATTAGCCGTCTACCGTTTTTCCCACTTGCCGGACGGCGCGTTCTGGCATATAATGGAAACTCAAGCAAGCGGCAGACTGTCGCCGTAGGGACAAGTCAGAGGCTTTAGCAGGCTAAGCCGCGGCTTTTAAACCTTATAGCTTTTAGAAAAAGAAGGAGCAATCTATGAAATTCGATCCACGCGCTCTATCCGAATTTGCCGAATATTACGGCTTTCATTATGACATCGTAGACCCGCTCGCGCTGAAACGCGACGTTCTCATCGACATGGAACGGGGACTCAAGGGAGAGCCTTCCAGCCTCCCCATGCTTCCGGCGTACATAAGCCCTGTTTCCCATGTACCGGCGGGCAAGACCGTCATTGCGCTGGACGCGGGCGGCACCAATTTCAGAGCCGCGCTGGTGCATTTTGACGAGAATGGTCAAGCCATAGCGGAGGATGTCAAGAAAACGCACATGCCCGGCGCCAAGGGCAAAGTCAGCGTTACGGAATTCTTTGACCAACTGGCGGCTCTGACCGCGCCGCTTCTTGAGAAACAGCCGGATATCGAAGGCATTGGGTTCACGTTCTCGTATCCCATGAACATGACCACGAATTTGGACGGCATACTGTTGGGGTTCAGCAAAGAAGTGGATGCGCCGGATGTGATCGGCGCGGCGATAGGTCAGGGACTGAGGGAGGCGCTTGAGCGCCGTTCTGTAAAGGCGCCCGAAAAAATCGTGCTGATAAACGACACCGCAGCGGCCTTGCTGTCGGGCGTAGTGCAGATAAAGAAGGACGGCGGTTTGTTCAAGGGCGAAGACAAGTACCGTGTCGAAGCTGGTCCCGTGGTGGGCTTTATTTTGGGAACCGGCTTTAACATGGCGTATCCTGAAAAGGTCATTCCGAAAATCAATTTTAACAATCCTGAAAAGCCTCAGATCGTGGTGTGTGAGACCGGTGGATTCGCTCACCGGTATATGGGCGTTCTTGACAAGGAATTTGACGCGGCGACCAAGAATCCGGGCGTTTTTCATGAGGAAAAACTCACGTCAGGCGCATACCTTGGACCGCTCACCTTTGTCATTCTGAAACAGGCGGTTAAAGACGGGCTTGTCGCGTTCAGGAAATCCAGCGAATTTCTGGCGATGAACGGCTTGCAGACCCGCTTCTTGAACGAGTTTATGCATGCGCCGCTTTCACGGGAAGGCGTCATCGGCGAGCTTTTCGGCGAAGACGAGCGGGACGCGCTTGCGTCGTTCGCCTATCTCACGGCGATTGTTACGGAACGGGGCGCCCGGCTTGCCGCAGGGGCGCTTGCCGCTGTTGTTGAAAAGACCGCCGCTGGTCTTGACCCGTTCGTGCCGGTGCGCATTGCGATTGAAGGCACCACCTACATGATTTACAAGGGCATGAGGCGCTCCCTTGAATCGTGTCTGCACATAGCGCTTACGAGGGACAAGCCATTCAACTATGTGGTGTCTCCGGTGGAACAGGCGTCGCTCTTCGGCGCCGCGGTCGCGGCTTTGAGCAAGTAAGAGGGAGTCCATGAAAGTAGTCGTGATTGGCGCTCAATGGGGTGATGAAGGCAAGGGCAAAATCGTGGATTATCTGGCGAATGAGGCGCAGATAATCATCCGGTATGCGGGCGGCGCGAACGCGGGGCATACCATTGTGATAGGCGAACAGCAGTATGCGCTGCATCTGATTCCCTCAGGGATTCTCTACCCTGACAAGACGGTGGTTCTGGGCGCAGGCATGGCGATAGATCCTGCGGCGCTGTTCAGCGAGCTTGCCATGCTTAACGAGCGGGGAATTGATGTGAAAGGCCGTGTTTTTATTTCGGATCGCGCCCATATTGTGCTGCCCCGCTACATTCAGATCGACAAGGAAAGGGACGCGGCGCGGAAAAAACCCATCGGCACCACCGGACGGGGCATCGGCGTCACTTATTCCATGAAGAGCGACCGCGATGGCATCCGCATCGCGGATCTTTCGTGGAAGGAAAAGATGAATGAACTTGACGCATCTGATAGAGACTACCTTGAGCCGTACATTGAACGGTTGGAGGCGATGTCCATTGATCTTGCAACCTATGTGTCTCGCCATAAAAACGCGCAGATACTGCTTGAAGGCGCTCAAGGTGCGCTCCTCGACCTCGATCTCGGCACGTATCCGTATGTGTCGAGCGGCATATCCTGCGCCGCTGGGGCCGCGATAGGCGGCGGCGTGGGTCCGCGGGCGCTTGACAAGGTGTTGGGCGTGTTCAAGGCGTATTCGACCCGCGTGGGAAACGGTCCCTTTCCCAGCGAATTCGGCGCCGGTTCGGAAGACGCGCTCTGCAAGTTCGTGCGGGAAACCGGGCGGGAATACGGGGTTACGACCGGCAGACCTCGGCGGTGCGGGTACCTCGATCTCGTGGCGTTGCGCTACGCATGCCTTGCCAACTCAATTGATTCCCTGGCGATGACTCATCTTGACGTATATGACACGCTTGACGAGTTCAAAGCCTGCGTCGCCTACCGCGTCAACGGCGCGGTGATAGAACATTTTCCGGCTTCGGTGGAGGACCTCAACAACGCGAAGCCGGTTTTGCTGACGTTTAAGGGCTGGAAGAAGGATTTGTCCAGCGCCGCCACCTACGAGGAGTTTCCACTTGAGGCGATGGAGTACATCGAATTTATCGAGCGGTTCTGCAAGACGCCGGTTGACATTGTGTCCGTGGGGTATGACAGAAAGGAAACGATTGTCAGGAAGAGTCCGTGGGCGAAGGGATGAAACATGATAACTATGGATGGCAAGAATTTATTATATAACGATATAGAGGACGCTGAAAAACCTGTCTTTACAATCACAAAAGGCGATATACAACTTGAAGCGCAAGGCGTATAGAGGCGGGTTGCTTGCGGACGATGAAATTAACAAAGTGGCCGGCTATTTGGAATGGGGCATCGGCGAAAGCGTCAATGTCATGTATGCGAGCGCGTTTCAGGATGAGTGATATGGAAGTATGGACAGATTTATGTTTAGGCGATGCGCGCGAAGAATTGATGAAGATAAAAGAAAATTCAGTGGATTTAATTGTCACTTCTCCCCCGTATGCGGATCAGCGCAAGAACACATACGGGGAATTGCGCCGAATAAATATGTAGAATGGTTCTTGCCTGTTTCCGAACAATTATTCCGCGTCTTAAAGCCAGCGGGGACATTTATCTTAAATATAAAAGAACGTGTGGCGAATGGAGAAAGAAGCGTGTACGTTATAGAATTAATACTGGAAATGCGCAAACAAGGCTGGCTTTGGACGGAAGAATTTGTTTGGCATAAGAAAAACTGTTATCCCGGAAAATGCGTTTGTATAAACGGTTGCTGTTATGGAAAAATGAAAAATTCTGATAAAGGTTCATATCTTAAATATTGCGGGCGACAATTTTGGGAATATATCGGCGGAAATGAAAATATTTATATTGATATAATTGAGCCTTTGGAATGTAGCGCAAAAGAAAAAAAGATGATTTTACCGTGAAATACAACGCTATGCTGAATAGATTCACAAGAAATTTTATAGAAGAATTTTGTCTTGCCAACGGCGATATTGATTGGAATAAGATAGTAGAATTAAGTTCCGGGAAAATGCGCGAAGGATGTTCGTGTTAATTAAAACCCAAACGGACGGCGATTCAGGCGCATGTACGCCGCGCGGCGCCCGTTGCGGCGGCGTTTATTAGAGTCGTTCAATAGCTTCAGCCATTGAACGGCTTCCGTTAAAAAAATGGAGGATTTGTATCAAATCCGCGGGACTTGTTCGACAACCGGCCGGATTGTTGAACAAGTCCATTGAAAGGAAATTCTTGCATGATGAACAAAACAGAAAAAATGCTTATCCTTGACTTTGGAAGTCAAACAACCGCGCTTATCGGGCGCAGGATTCGGGAATTCGGCGTGTACACCGAAATCATCGCGGGCGACGCGCCGCTGACCGAAGCGGTTTTAAATGGCGTTAAGGGCGTCATCCTCTCAGGTTCGCCGGAATCGGTGTACGGCGAAGGGATCGCGCCGGACAAACGGATATATGAATGCGGGCTTCCGCTCCTCGGCATCTGCTACGGGTTGCAACGCATGACAACGGATCTGGGCGGACTTGTCGAGCCGCTTCCAAAAGTGGAATACGGCGGCATTGAAGTTGAAATAAAGCTCGGCGGACAAAAAGCCAAACATAGCCAATTTCTCGCGGCTTTTGACGCGGCGATCCCGCTCAACCAGATTCTTGAAAGCGGCGATGCCGGCGGCGCCGAAAAAACCCGCGCCTGTGAACCGCTTCCCGATTATACGCCGCAGCCTGCCGTGCGGTTCACCGCGTGGATGAGTCACGGCGACACCCTGACCCGGCTCGCGCCCGGCTTTGTGCAAGCGGGAACAAGTGCGTCCGGGTTTCCCGCAGTGGCGCTTCATCAAGAAAAGCCGTGGGTGGGGGTGCAGTTCCACCCGGAAGTGAGCCATTGCGAGCGCGGAAGCGAAATTTTGGCTGCATTCGCGTTTGGTATATGCCATTGTAAAAAAGAATGGACAATGGAGCGGTACGTTGAGGGAGTTCGCGCCGGGCTTTCCGCAAGGGCGGGCGACAATCCGGCGTTGCTCCTCATTTCCGGCGGCGTTGATTCCACCGTTGTGGGGGCGCTGCTCCTTAAAACGCTTCCCATTGAACAGACGCATCTCATGTACATTGACACGGGGCTTATGCGTAAGAATGAAACCCAAGTCGTCAAAAAGGCTCTTGAAAAGCTGGGCGCGAAAAACCTGCACATCATCAACGCGGAAACGGAATTTCTCGCGGCGTTGAAGGGCAAGGAAGATCCGGAAGCGAAGCGCAAGATAATCGGCGATCTTTTTATCACCATTCAGGAACGGGAAGTCGCGTCTCTTGGATTGCCTGAATCGTATGTTCTGGCGCAAGGCACGCTTTATACGGACCTCATTGAGAGTGGAAAGGGCGTTGGAGAAAAGGCGCGTCTCATAAAGAGCCATCACAATGTGGGAAGCCCTCTTGTTGACGCCAAGCGGAAAGCCGGCAAGATCATAGAACCGCTTGACAGGCTCTACAAAGATGAAGTCCGCGCTCTAGGGAGGCTGCTCGGCGTTGACGAGGATGTGATTGCGCGTCATCCGTTTCCTGGTCCCGGGCTTGCGGTGCGTATTTTGGGTGAAGTTACCAAGGAAAAGTGCGATATTCTCCGTGAGGCGGACGCGATTTTCATTGATGAATTGAAAAGGCGGCGGGCGCCCAGCGGAACAGGCAGCCTGTATGATGAAGTGTGGCAAGCGTTTGCCGTGTTGCTGCCGGCGCGTTCTGTTGGCGTCGCCGGAGACAGCCGGAAATACGGGTGGACGCTTGCCCTACGCGCCATTGTTTCAAGCGACGGCATGACCGCCGATGTGTACCGGTTCCCCATGGAAGACCTGCTCGAAATATCAGGCATGATCACCAACGCTGTAAAAGAAATCGGGCGGGTGACGTACGACATTTCCTCCAAGCCGCCGGCCACCATTGAGTGGGAGTGAAGCTGTATCACAACCAGCCAAATGGAAAAAATCATTCATTTATTGCAATACAAGACAAGCGATTATGACAAACGGCTTTCTCAGGGGCAAGGGAGCCTCCGCAAACCCCGGATGGGCTTCCAGAGGTTCCGGGGGGGGGGGGGGGTAAAAACCTCTAAAAACTGTAGTTTTTTGATATTAAATTCATTTGTGGTTAAATGTGTTGAATTGTTGTTGTCTATGCGCGTGTGGCGGTTCAAAGACTTCAATTTG
>JAIROG010000111.1 GCA_031257675.1 Treponema sp.
GAAGAACCCTAGGCGCGTCACGCTGGAGGCGGCGCTGTTGCGGAACGTCAACACCTCCCGGAAACACGCCGATCTTTTGGCGGAATTCGCGCGAGGGTTGGACGCGGCGGTAAACGTCATTCCGTGGAATCCGGTCGCGGGACTGCGTTTTGAGGGCGTCCCGTTGCGGGCGCCGGACAAGGCGGAGGTCGAGCGGTTCATCGCGGCTTTGCGAAGAAGGGGGATGAACGTAACTGCGCGCCTCAAGAAGGGGGGGGACATTGCGGGCGCGTGCGGGCAGTTGGGGTGAGGGCGCGCGATAAAAAGAGGCGGCTCCAGAACAAAATGTTTAGGAGCCGCCCAGCTGTTTTTAACCGCGCCGGCTTACACTCAAGCCGCCCCAAACGCCCGCTCTTGGAGCGGGCTTAGGCGTTAGTAATTAAATTGGGCGTAGTAAACGTAGGCGCCATTGTCGTAATAACTGCTGCGGCTATAAACGCCGCCTCCAGAGTTCCAACTAGAGGACGGGAGATTCTTCCTCGCATTGTCAGCGAACTCCACATACGCTTGGGCGTAGACATACGAGCCAGTTCCCACGTCCGGCACGTCAATAGACTTAGCCGCCACCGTCGCGGCTTCGAGTTCGGCTTTGCTGAACTCAATGGCATTGCTGTACTTGCCATACTGATAGCTGGAGGAGCCGCCTTTCACCCAGTAAATGACGAGTTTGCCGCCGTCTGGAAGGATATTCTTGTAGTCTAGGGACGGTGTAACCGCGTATTTCGTCACGTTGGCGACGCCGGTGTCTTTCGCGGCGACGCTTATGCCTATGAACTGAGAGACAAACTCTTGAGGATCAATGGAAAGCAAATCGCCGCCCTTCGGTTTGTACTGGGTTGCGCCGCCCTTCACCGCTTTAACGCGGTATGTGTAGTAGCCGGCTGTCGCGGGCAACGTCCGGTCATAAAACGTCGACTGCCCTAGGTTGCCAAGATGGTCGGAGGTCAGATCGCCGGCCGCCGCCGCTACATAGTCGCCGGCCGCCAGCTTCGACAATGTGACAGTCTCGTAAGCGCCGGTCGCGTTGCCCAGTTTATCCGCCGGGGCGCGCTCAACGCTGTACGCGACGCCCGCTTTGAGACCCTGTATGGAGGAAATGGACGCGCTGTAGTTTACAACGGTGTTCGCGGTGGCGGCGGTTCCTAGTACAACACCGCTTTGGCTTATAGACGCGTAAAAATTGGACCCAAACAGCGATTCGAAAACTTTTTCCGCGCTTTCTATCGTCTTGCTGGAGGTGTAGAACGTCTCAGGCTCATCATTCATTGTCAGCGTCCGCCCGGTGTAGGTTCCGCCGATCTGGTCGTTAGGTTCCCACGTATACACGCCGGTTGTCGCCAGATAGTCAATCCACACCCCGTCAAAATACGAGCCGTCTCTGAAAAGCGACACCCAGTAGCCGCGCGCCAGATCCGCATGCGCGCCCGGAGTGACGGTCGCCTTTATGGTGTTTGTATCGGGAAGCAGTTCAATCTCCAGCGCCGCGGGCGGGTCGAGTTCGGCGCCTTTCGCGAGGAAGGTCGCGTTGGTGGAGACCTTGACTTCTTTTACGGCGCTCTCTTTATGGGAGCTGGCCGGCTTGGCTTTCACCGTGTACGTGTAGGCGACGCCCGCTTTCACGCTGTCTGATCTGGCGTTTTGCAAGTCCCTGACATACCGCTTGCCGGTCGCCGGGTCGTAAGACGGCGTATTTGTCACCCCGACATCCACGCCGCCATCTTGCCTGCGGTAGACTTCATAGGACGCCGCGTCAATGTCCGCGTCCCATTCCAGTTTGACTCCGTCCTGTATGGCGGCGGCCGCACGACGCGCGGAGGTTGGATGCCTGAGTTTGATGTCCGGGTCTTAAAGCCGAAAAAGAAAGCGGCGCGTAATGCGCACCATGGTCGGGCGGCGCGGCGCGTAAAGAAAGATCGCGCGGAAGACGCGCCGTCCGGTTTTGGCGGGTTTGAGAAGAATAATCGCTGTCTTGAGAAAGGGCGCGTCTTTTAACCGCTACAGGCCGCAGCGGGGGGGGGGGGGGGAGAAAGACGGCGGGAGCGCAAAGCGCATGAAAAGCGCACCGTCCGCAAGTCCAATCATTTTGAAAAATTCCATAGAAATATTCATTGGAAAGTACTATACCACATCACAACGCTGTTTTCAATATGCGGCTCGCTCTTTTTTGTCTTTTTTGCATACCGGAACGATATTTTTTTCTTTTATATGGCATGTGATAAAAAAGACGGTTCCAAAACGCCGCGGCTCTTTCCGCTGTTTTCCGCATTTCGCGTTGGACGCAACGCAGAAAAATTTCCATGCGCACACGGGCGTCGTTCAGCGCGGCGGGCGTTTCCGGCGGTTATGGCAAGAGAAGCGGCCAAATCCTGCAAATTGTACTTGTACATATAGGAAGAGCTTCTTTCGCAAAGGCGATTGTGTCAACAATGCGGTTGGGAATAGCGGGAAAAGGCGGCGTCCGCGAAACCGCCGCCGCTTGCGCGGATTGAGATTCTTTCATCCAAAAACAGTCCAGACCCCTCTTCTTCGGTTGCAACCGGTTTTATACCAGATATTAAGCTCTTTATTGATGAAACCGCAGGGCATTAAGATCGTTTGCCCGCGTTTTTTATCTTAAAACGGGGAAAAGTCATTACGATTCGGTCGCCAAGCCCCCCTTACGATCAACATGCATGGGGAAGCGTTTATGACGCCAATCTTACGGCGGAACTCGTTCCCGCCGCGGTGAAAATTGTCGCGCCGAACAACATGTCCCTATTGCAGGAGAAGCGCCGGACCGGACATATAGGGAAGGAAAGCCGGGTCATGGAAAGGAACCGCCTCGCCTACACGGCGACGTGTAGGCGAGACGCCTTAGCGCGGAGCGCCGCGTCCGCATATTCCGATAGATTACGCAACCTTAAATTTGGAAACTTCACGCACAAGAGCGTCAATTTGATTCCTGTTGCTTTTGGTTATTTCATTCACTTGCTCTACGGAATGGTTGATCTGCTCGGCGCCAGCCGCCATCTCGTTTACACTGCCGGTTATCTCTTCCGTCACTCTCTCAAGATTATGGCTTTCCGCAATCACCTGCTTGCTGCCGTCCAGCATCTCCTCTGAAGCGCTTTTCACTACCCGGGTCGCATCGTTCACTTGCCCAACCGCTTCCAGTATATTCTTGCTCCCCACGACTTGTTCTTCCATCGCGCTCCTTACGTCAGCCTCCTGACTCGCCACCGCAGTCACTTCGCCGCTTATGGCCTCGAATTTCAGCAGCGCCGCTTGGGTTGATTTGCTTATCTTGTCAATGGACGCCTTAATCTTCTTTAACACTTGGGATATGGTTTTGGACTGTTCCCCTGAATTCTCGGCGAGTTTGCGAATTTCATCGGCGACTACAGCGAACCCCTTCCCCGCTTCTCCCGCGTGGGCGGCCTCAATCGCGGCGTTCATCGAAAGCAAGTTCGTCTGACTCGCTATGTTCTCCATGACCGCGTTTATCTCCAACAAGCCTTCCGATTCACGGGCAATCTCCTGAATATTCTGGGCGACCTCTTGCAATCCTCCCCGCCCGGCTTCAGACGCCACAGCCAGTTCGTTGACATCCGTCTCGTTCTTTACCAAAGTCCGCGTAACGTTTTGGATATTGGCAAGCATTTCTTCAACAGCCGAAGACGCGCCGGAAATCGCGTTCGTCTGGCTCTCTACATGGGAATTGAGCTTGTCGATGTTGACAACGACTTGCTCCATGGTGGCGTTGCTTTCCCTTACGCTGGCGGACTGATTGATCGCCTGATTCTTGATACTCTGAATATTTGCGGTCACTTCATTGATAGCCGCCGCAGTCTCATTCATATTTGTGGCTAATTTATTGCCTATCTCAAACAGGTATTTGGTTTGCGCCTTGATGCCGCTGATCAACATCCCAACATTTTTTACCGTCTGATTTAGATACGCGGAGAGCTGTCCGATCTCATCATTGTATTTGACATCAAGCGTCTTTGTCATGTCTCCATCGGAAACGCTTTTTAGAATGGTCATAACCTTTGTAATGGGCCCGCTTATCATACGGCTGATAAAAACGGCTCCTGTTGACATGGCGATAAGCATGATCATGCCGACTATGATGATGGGTATAATCAAGCCATACACAGGACCCATAAAGGCGTCTTTCGGGACGCACAAACCCAAAGCCCACGGCGCGGCGACCTCCCCTATGGAAAGAGGGATGACAAACACGTAGAGATCGGTTTTCAACGGCGCGTAATATGTGGTGTAAGTAAAATCTCGCCCCGCGCTTATAGCGGCAACCAGATCGTTGAGCTTGGATCCGGCTACATCCTGCTCCGTGCTTTGCATCTGTTTGCCGATGCGGGAAGCGTCAAAGTGAGCCGACACGATGCCGCTGTTGCTGTAAAACATCGCCAAGCCATCGCCAAAAGGCTTTATTACGGAAACAATTTCCTGAATTTTGGACAATGCGATGTCATATCCCACGACGCCTATAACCTGTCCGTTTTTCTTTATGGGAACCACCAGGCTTGTAACGAACATGTCGGTTCCGTTGACGTTGTAAATATACGGCTCCAGAACCGCTTCCCTGCCGGTTCTCAAGGGAATTTGATAATAATCGCCTAGTTCGGCATCTTCTTCCAATGGGAACAATTTGGCGTCGCCGCTGCCGGAAGACTCCCAATAGGGAATATAGCGCCCCGTGCCGTTCGACCCGGGTGTATTGGCGTATTCCGCGTCAAGACCATCAAGGGCATTCGGCTCCCACCCGCACCATGAGGCGATTATGTCATCATTTGTTAAAACAATATTTTTTAAGATGTTATTAAAATACTCCCTGCGCCGGCTGACATCTATTGTCTCGTATTCTTCCATAATTTTAGCAAGAACGCGCACTTCGCCCATCAGCGGTTCAATCCACTTGCTGATAGCGCCGCTGTACTTTCCCGCCATTTCAAGAGCATTCTGATTAATCAAAGAACTAATTTGATTTTGGGAAAGATTAGCCGTTATAACGACCAACGCGCCAATGCCAATAAAGTTAAGTCCAACAATAATTGAGACTAATTTTGTCCCTATTTTCATACGTACTCCTCTCCCGCCGCCGCGTGGAGCGCGCCCTGAAGGGCGCGCCTTGAAAAACTCTGTATTAATATACCATGATGGCTTAAAATTGTCAATGAAACATCAATGTGAGATGTCAAAATTTGAAGTGATTTCTGATAATGATTCTCAAAAACTGTCCTGACAAGCATAATATTGCAGGGCGCATTTCAAGGAATGCGCGGCAATCACCCGCGAAGACAAGCGCGAAATGCTTGTAAATGAAACATGGATTGTCCAGCGGCAGCCGCGCCATTGCCAGAGCGAATTTCTCAGCCGCATCCGCAGCCGTTGGAACGCCGTCAGCCCCCTCCGGTCGCCAGCGCGCGTTGACACTAATTCAACCAAATGCTTATGAAAGCAAACTGTACGAAGGCAAGGGGCGTCACATCCGTTTTGTCATATTTGACTCAAATCCGCCGTTTTTTTAGCGGAATTTGTTCAATAACTAGAAGTTATTGAACAACTCCAGTACAGGATTCCATATACGCCGCGTGAAAATATGTCATGCGGGTTTCAAAACACGCCGTTAGCCGTAGCGCGCGCGTGGACTTTACATATTCAGAGGGCTTCTTTATACCGGTACGGACGCCGCCGGCAACGATGCCGGAAGAAACGCGGAAGTAGCCGCGCAGCGCCTTGCGGCTCTTCACTTGTACAAGTTTTCAAAAAAAGATGAGTATGATATGATGGAAACCATGAGCGTACAGCCGGGTTTATTCCCATGTGAGAACAAAGATTATCTTACCAAACAAATAATAACCTATATTGGAAATAAACGCTCGCTTATGAAGTTTATCGAACGCGGCGTGTATCTGGTGCAAAAAAAATTGGGGAAAAGCAAACTCACCGTCTTCGATGTGTTCAGCGGTTCAGGCGTGGTGGCGCGGCGCTTCAAACAATACGCAAGCCGCCTTTTGGTAAACGACATGGAAAGATACGCCGCCTTGATAAACAGTTGCTATCTGACCAACGCAAGCGACATAAATATGAGTTTTTTAAAAAAAAGCCACCATGATATTATATCCGCTGTAACTAACAACCCATTGAAAGAGGGGGTCGTCACGAAACTGTACGCGCCTGTGGACGACAATGACATCAGGCGAAACGAGCGGGTGTTCTATACGCGCAGAAACGCCATGTACATAGACACCGCCCGCAGCGCAATAGAGCAGGTCGACGAGCCTTTCAAAAAATTCTTCCTTGCGCCCCTGCTTTCGGAAGCCTCAATTCACGCGAATACGCCGGGCGTTTTCAAGGGGTTTTATAAAAACAGAGCGACCGGAATCGGTCAATTCGGCGGAAGCAAACAGAACGCCCTGACGAGGATAAAAGGCGACATCACCCTGCCTTTTCCGGTTTTCAGCAACTTTGACTGCGAAATCGTCATATATAATGGCAACGCAAACAACGTCGTCAAGTCCGCGCCGGAAGTCGATCTGGCGTATCTGGACCCGCCGTACAACCAGCACCCGTACGGTTCAAATTACTTCATGCTTAATGTCATTCTCGACAATAAACAGCCTGCCGCAGTGAGCAAGGTGTCGGGCATCCCCCATGACTGGAACCGCTCGGCGTATAACAAAAAGCGCGAAGCGCCCAAAGCGTTGCTGGATCTGATAAGCGGCATAAACGCGAAATACGTGATGATCTCTTTTAATTCCGAGGGTTTTATTTCTCTTGAAGAGATGACCGCCTTGCTCGAAAAAAACGGCAAACTGGAGATACTGGAAACAAAGTACAACACATTCAGGGGATGCAGAAACCTCGCGGGGCGGAATGTCCATGTAAAGGAATATCTGTACCTGCTGGAAAAATGAAAGCGCAATGAAAGCGCGTTGAAAATGCATCACACGCCGGATTATGACGGAATTCATTCGATGCGTGGCATTGACAAATTCTCCGCTTCAAACTAAAGTGGAGTTGTCCAATAACTGGAGTTATTGGACAACTTCCGCTAAAAAACGGCGGATTTGACGAATTTTCACAAGAAATTTGTCAAATCCGTGAAACTTGTTCAACAACCCGGCTGGTTGTTGAACAAGTCCAGTAAAAAGGGAAAAAGATGGCGACTATCGGTATAAAAATAGCTAATGGGGATTTTTATCCGCTTCTTGATGAAAATGATCCGCAAAAGAAAAAATTTGCGCTTATACCTGCGCGAAAAGGGCAAAAACAGGCGCAAATAGACTTTTACAAAAGCGAGATGGGCGTTATGGAAGACGTGCGGCGCATAGGGCGTCTGTCTTTTGGAAATGAAAAGAGAGAAATGGATGAAGACACTATTGACCTCACCCTCGAAGCGAGTGGACAGGGAAAAATCAGCGTAAGCGCAAAAAATTTAAAAACAGGCGAAGACCGGCAGTTAGTTATATGGCCCAAAACGATTGATCAAGACGACGGACGCAACGGCCGGCGCTTATACGCTGATGAAAAGATTGAAAAGCCGGAAATAGCGGAAATAATTGAAGACAATTCAGGGTTATTGCTCGTGGATTCCTTATATGAACAGAGATTCGCAAAAAAATCCCCCCTTATTCCTATTTGTATCGCCGCTTTGTCGCTTGCCGCAGTCTGCGGCTTGCTGTGGTTCTTTCTGTTTCGTGGCAAAACCTCCGCATCCGAAGCGACGGCGGAAACGCCGGAGCCGGCGCCGCCCGCTCCGGCGTATGCCGAAAAGCCGCCCGAACAGGAGCCGGCGACCGGGCAGGCTGGCGCCATATATTATGTAGAAATCGCAAAACCGGTGCAGTCAGAACAAAAACCGCAAAGACCGTCCGCGCCAGTGCGTTCTTACAAAGCGCCAAAACCCATTCCTCAAAACGGCGCGACGTACAAGGTGCGCTGGGGCGATACGCTCTGGGATATAGCCGATGTTTTTTATAATAACCCGTGGCTTTACACCCGGCTCGCGCGGTACAACAAACTCCGCCCGTCGGCGATCTTGTTGCCGGGCGTTGTTCTGCGCATCCCGCCGAAGCTGTAGACTTGCAAGAAGGTGATTTGACAACATGAAGAACCGGTTGCGCCACAATTTTCTCCCATTACTTCTTGTATCCACGCTCTTTTTTTACTCATGCACGAGCGAGACGAAACTGGCGCTTGATATAACCATGCGAGAAGCGGAGAAACGTCTGGAAAAAGGCGATATAACCTTCATATTGGAAGCGGAACCGGAAAAAATGCAGGAAATCGCCAATATTCACCCTTCCGCCCCTTTTTATGCGGGTCTGTTGATGAAAGCGGAAGAAGCGGCGCCGAAAGCGCGGACGATCAACCTTTTCACTGCGGCGCTTTTTTCCCCTTCAACGCGGGTTCAAGAAGCCGCCTCGTATGAACTCCTCGCTTTTATGAGAGATGATCCGGGTCTTGCGGCGGGCGTTCTTGAGGCGGCGGGCAATAGGGAGCCGGGCGCGGACCCGTCAACGCTCAAAGCGGCCGCCTTGTATTTTACCGGAGATCCGATTGGCGCGCGGAACGCCGCTTCCGGCGGGCAACCGTGGGACAGAGCCTTCTATCTTCTCTCTACGCTTACATTGGGCGGGGACGTTTCACAAGAACTGTTTCAATTTTTGCTGGACGGAACGGTCGCGGATGTACACACATGGACATACAGAGAGGCTTCGAAGTGGAAGGGAGCCGCCGTTATTTTTAACGAGACTGAACGATGGTCCATAGAAGGACATTTTGAAACGGCGCGAAGGGCGTATGGGGATGCGCTCAGGACCTTCCGCAAGGTCATTGCGCAGAATCATACGCTTTTTTTCAAGAACCCGGCGCTCATAGCGGACCTGGGACGCTGTTTTCAATACGCAGGCGCAGGCGCGGAAGGCGTTAAACTCTTCAACGACTGGGACAACACGATGCGGGAATGGGTGCGCACCAAAAAGGAATGGGAGGAAACCGCTCATGCGCGGTACAACCTTCTGTTTTTCGCCGGAAGAATGGAGCGTCAGGCGTCCCGTTGGAGCGAAGCCGCAGACTACTTCACCCGTTCTCTGGTTTTCGCGCCGGACGCGGAACAGGAAGACGCCTGCATCTGGTATATTCTGGATGCCGCGCGTAAACAGTCCCCTGAAAAAGCGATCTCATTGCTCCATATTTACGCAAGCCAATGGAACGACGCCTCATACTTTTCTGATATTCTAGGCGAATTATGCCAGTCCGTTGCCGCAACCCATTCATGGACCAAGCTGCTGGAAATTTTTAGCTGCATAAGAAGCGTGAACGGGACGCAATACGCAGACGGCGCGACAATAGCGCAGTATGCGTACATCATCGGCAGGATCATTTCCGAAGGCTATATGCCGGCTGCGAAAGCCGCAACGTATACGGGTTTAGACGGCTCCGCAAGCTCTTTTTTCAGGTTAGCCTATGAGGAGCGAACCGCTTCTTTTTATTACCGGACTCTCAGCGCCTCGCGACTTGGACAACATGTCTTTACGGAACAACCCGAAAAGCTCATGGCGGCTGAAAAAAAGAAAAAGACCAGAAAAAAAGATGAGGCGGGGCAAGCCGGACATCTGGATTTTCTGCTTGGCTTTTTTAAATACGGCGCCGCGCGCTATGCGTTTCCCTATATTCAGCAGTCGGAGCAGGCGTTGACCATAGACGAATCACGCATACTGGCGCAAGCCCTTGCCGGTGACGGCCAATACTATGAATCCATACGTCTCACCGGTTTATATATGAGAACAGAAGACTATTCTCTCACTCTTTCCGATATGCTCCTCTATTATCCCAGACCTTTTTGCGCTATAATAGAAAAATATGCGAGACAGGCGAACATAAGCGAAGCGGCGCTGTTCGGGCTTATCCATACGGAAAGCGCGTTCAGGGCATCCGTGGTTTCCTCGGCGGGAGCCGAAGGACTCGCCCAAATAATGGACTTTACGGGCGTAGAAATGGCGGAGCGCATACGCAGGGAAGGAGGACCCGATTACTTGAAGTCCGGACTGAATTTGAAAGACCCGGAGGTAAACGTACACATCGGCTCGTATTACCTTGCGCGCCTTATCGAGCGGACGGACACCGTTCTTCTTGCCCTGCTCGGATACAACGGGGGTCCAAACAGGGTGAGACGGCTCCGCACCGCGGAACCGTTGTTGCCCGATGATCTGTTTCTGGAAACTATAAGCATAACCGAAACACGGGAATACGGCAAGCGAGTGGCGGCGGCGGCGGCGGCTTACGGTTACGTGTATTATAACATGAAGATGGAAGATGTTTCTGCCGATATATTGAAAAAAAGGCGTCTCTAACACGGACGTTCAAGGATGTCAAGGTAGTACGATTGAAAAGCGATGATCCACAACAATCAGGTTCCCATATGTCCCCCTTTCGCATGGGTTCATTCGCGGGGGGCGGGATTTTGTTTATTTTTGCCCTTTATACAGGGTTCGCCATAGCGGACGGCCTGTTCGATATACCGAATGTCGAGGCGCCTGTGGGCGCTTTCTTTGCAAATGCGTATGGAATTCTGGCGTTTGCCATACCGTTGTACTGCCTTTGGGGCGCCGCCCTGTTAATTGACCCTGTGTACAAGCCGGCGCGCATCTTTACATTAGGCGCTTCGCTGGCGCCGTTTGTGACATTAGCCATTGGTTATGATTATTTTCACCTTTTTGATGAATTGGTTGAAACCTCCGACTTTCTACGGTTGACCGGCAAAGTGGGGTACATTTGCATCATATTGTTCTGTATACTTATTGAACTCATCATCATTCTTATCCTTAACGAAGCGCTGTTTCAAAAAGAAACCCCGTCCGCGCCGGAAACGCCGGATTTATCCCCCTATGACTCTTCCGCGGACTCGCCCACCGCGAAAAATGACCCTCCGTTTCAAAACAAACCTTCAGGCAAAAGCCGGAAAACAAAATTTCTGACCATTATAAATAGAGAGGGCGTCGTACCGGCGGAATCCGGCGTGGAGGAAGCGCGACCCTCCGCCGCCGCTTTATATGATGGGGACGACGCGGAGATAGACATTCCATCTCCAAAACCTTTGGGCAGCGCTCAAGCCTTCAATGAATTAAAAGAAGTGATTGAAAAAGGATGGGCAAAGCCATACAAAAATGAAAGCAAAGACGCCGATGTTCATACCGGCGTTCAGCCTTTCGCGTACGTTGACATTTCCGATATATTTGATTACAGACCGGAAGAAATCACCGATGATGCGGACTACCCTGAAAAGCGGCGCTCTGCGGACGACGCGGAGGAGCGTGGAGATGACCGCGGACAAGAGAAGCGCTCCGCAACAACGGACGTTCCGTCCGCAAACGCGGTGTCCGCAAACGCGGAAAAGCCGTTGCCGTCGGCAAAACCGGCGCCGTTGCCGGCGCAGCCTCCGGTACCGCCGTCCGTGATGTACGTTGACATTCCCATACCGTTTGATTACCGCCCCGAAGAAATCACCGATGACGCGAATTATCCGCACAAGCCCGCGCGTCCCGTACGCGAGCCTCAAGACAGAGAAACGGAACCTGCGGAGGCGGCACCTACGGCGTATGTGGATCTGCCTGAACCGTTTGAATACGATCCGGATGAAATCACCGGCGGCAGAGAGCATTCGGACGAGCCGGATGCGTCCAAACGCGGCGAGGAGAAAAAAATATCCCAAGCTACGGGCCCGGTTGCGCCGCCTGCGCCGCGATCTCCTGCGATCCACGCGGCTTTGCCAAGAAAATGGAAGACCTATCAGATACCCATATTGGGCATCCTCAATGACTATCCTGACGGACAGTACTGGATCATTGACAAGGCGACGCAGGATGCCGCGGAAATCCTCAAAAAAACGCTCAACGAATTTAAAATTCAGGCGGAAGTTACGGGCATACGCAAGGGTCCGGTCATCACGATGTTCGAGATACTGCCCGCGCCCGGGGTGAAGCTCTCGAAGATCGTCAACCTGCAAGACAACATCGCGCTTCGTCTCGCGGCTCAATCCGTGCGTATAGTCGCTCCTATTCCCGGCAAACACGCGGTGGGCATTGAAGTGCCGAATGTCAAGCGGAACATCGTGTCGTTCGCCGAAATCATAGAAGACAGGCTGGAAAACGAACGCGAGGGGAAACGGCTGGGAATTCCGGTTGTGCTGGGCAAGGACATTACCGGCGAGTCGCAAACCGTTGATCTTACCCAGATGCCCCACCTCCTCATAGCCGGAGCGACCGGTTCGGGCAAGTCCGTATGTGTAAACGCCTTGATTCTTTCCATCTTGTACCAACGCTCCCCTTCAGAAGTGCGGCTTATCCTCATTGATCCGAAGATCGTGGAGCTTAAACTGTACAACGACATTCCGCACCTCCTGACGCCGGTGATCACCGAGCCTAAAAAGGCGTTTCAGGCGCTCCAGTACTGCATCTGCGAGATGGAACGGCGCTACGCTTGCCTTGATTCAATGGGCGTACGGGACATAAAAAGTTACAACAGACGCATAAAAGAGCGGAACATAGCTACAGAACACATGCCGTACATCGTTGTGGTTATTGACGAATTTGCTGACCTCATGGTGACCACCGGCAAAGAACTTGAGTCCACCGTGGCGCGGTTAGCCGCCATGAGCCGCGCCGTAGGCATTCACCTTGTGCTTGCGACCCAGCGCCCGTCCATTGACGTCATAACCGGTCTCATCAAGGCGAATATTCCCAGCCGCATCGCGTTCATGGTGGCAAGCAAGATGGACAGCCGCATCATCATCGACATGGTTGGCGCGGAAAAATTGCTGGGCAAAGGCGACATGCTTTACGCGGGCGTGGTGGATCCCTTCCCTATCCGTATGCAGGGGGCGTTTATTTCAGAAGAGGAAGTCGAGCGGGTGGTCGAATACGTCAAAACGCTTGGCGAGCCTGATTATATTGACGATGAAATTTTCTTTGACGACGAGGATGGCGTTGAAGCCGATATTTTTAACGAGGGCGAAGATCCGCTCTATGAAAAAGCTTGGGAAATTGTGTTGCAACAGGGAAAGGCGAGCGCGAGCTACATACAGCGCCGCCTCAAAATCGGTTACAACAGAGCCGCCCGGCTTGTGGAAATGATGGAACAGCAGGGGTTGGTAGGTCCCGCGCAAGGTTCAAAACCACGGGAATTGTTGAGAGGCCTTTAGCGGGGCGGCGTCCGTTTTAGGCATTGGTTTTCTTTATTTTATCGACCGTTTCAAGCATGAAACGCCCCCACCGGCATTGCCACGCCGTGTCCTTTGCCCGCCGCCCGGCTTCTTTAAACTGGGATTTGCCGGCGCGATCATGATCGCTTATGAATTGGCGGACACAGTGGATCACCGCTAGAATTCTATACACCGCAACTTGATGAAAAGGGAATTATCGAACAGTTTGACGGCATTCAAAAGAGTAGTGGCTGCGGTAGCGAAGACCGGACGCTCCATAAAACCAGCGAATTCAGCGGACAAAGACGGTTTTGGTTTGCATATACTTTATACAAGGCGCCATATTTGACTTGGACGGCGCTTGTGGATACGGCGAAATGCCAGCATCTTGCATGGAAGTCCTCGCGGAACCCGGAAATCTAACATTAAAATGGGAGAGAAATGGAACAAGCCGCCGCAAAGAAAAACAGACGGCGCGCCGAATACGCTTGATGAAAGCCCTCAGCTTCCCGGCGCCCTGTTATCTTGCCTTTCTTAAACAAGCGCGGCGGCGTGAAAACTATCGCTGTGGGAACAAAAGAATTCCTCCCCGGCGTGGAGCTTATATAAGCTCGTTGCGGGATATGCTGAATTAACTTGAGGGATGAGACGCCAGTTTTGAAACAACGCCGGAAGAATGTGTTTTAGCGAATGACCGCAAACAATCCCTCCATACTTAATTCATACATTTATGTATGACTATGATTACAATTATGTATGATATTAGCGCAATATAAGTGGAAGCGCGTCCGAAAACGTCCTTTTTTTGGCATGTTTCTTGCTTAATTTATGAGGAGTCACTCGCAAGCACGGCAATTCCTATTGACACAATGGTTGCTTGTGTATACTCTATAAACAATATTTGAGGAATGAAAGCATTCCTCAAAAAGAGGTGAAAATGAGAAAAAGAAACCTTATGAAAGGTGTTTTGCTGGCAGTGGCGGCATGCGCGTTTTCCGCGGCGTGTTCCAAGGAGCAGACCATCAAGATCGGATTCAACATTCCGTTAACCGGCGATTCTCCGAAAGTCGGCGAGGGCGCGAAGTTTTCCGGGGAGCTTGTCAAGAACGCCATCAATGAAGCGGGCGGACTTGAAGTTAAAGGCAAGAAATACAAACTGGAATTCGTGTATGTTGACAACGAGTTGAAACCGGAATCCGCGGTGCAGTCCGCATTGCGGCTCATTGAACAGGACAAAGCCCTTGACATAGTGGGACCCTGCGGCTCGGGGCGGGCGATCCCCGGTGGGCAGGTCGCCAATGAAAACCGCACCCCGATGGTTTCCCCTTGGGCGACCAATCCGGCGGTAACCCTGGACAGACCTTATGTTTTCAGGGCATGCATCCTTGATCCGGTTCAGGCGCCTGCGGCGGTCAAATTTGTCAAGAACAAGTTCCCGTCAATTGGCAACGCCGCGATTCTCTACAATATTGAAGACGACTATTCCAAAGGGCTGGCGGGCTATTTCCGCGATAGTTGGGAAGAAGCGGGCGGCGTCATAACCAATTTTGAGAGTTTCGGACAAAAAGATCAGGATTTCACTGTCCAACTGACGCGGATCATCAACTCCGGCGCCGAATTGCTGTATTTGCCCGATTATTACAACCATGTCGCCCTCATTGTTTCTCAGGCGAAAGACCTGGGTTGGGGCGACAAGCCGGCGCTAGGCAGCGATTCGTGGGGTTCGGCGGATCTGTGGTCGCTTTCAAAAGGTTTGGTGAAAGGCTATTTCTTTACCACCCATTATGCGGCGGCGGGCGCCATTGGCTCAACGAAAGCGTTTATCGACACATACAAGGCGGCGTACGGCTATGTGCCTGATGATGTGGCGGCTCTTACCTACGATTCAATCAACATCATTCTTGAAGCGATAAAAATCGCGGGCTTGACCGGCGATCTCTCGAAAGACCGCGACGCAATCAGGGATACGATAGCCGCTATGAAGGATTTTCCGGGCATCACCGGCACGATGAGTTTTGACGCAAACGGCGATCCCGCAAAGCCGGCTGTTGTTGTCAGGGTGAACGACGCGGGTGAGTTTGAATACGTAACATCGCTGTAACCCACCATGATGCTGTTCCAATGGAACATTCCTCTGGAACAGCATCCCCTTAATAGCCGTGATAATCCGTGTAAATCGCCTGAAAAGCATATAAAAATGCGGAAAACTTTGAATTGACAATAGGAAAGCCATGGTATCGATACTATTGCAGAATGTGTTTAACGCCCTCCAGTGGGGGAGTTTTTATTCGATGATCGCGTTGGGGTACTGTCTTGTATACGGGGTGCTTAGACTCATCAACTTTGCCCACGGCGATATTTTTATGAGCGCGTGTTACATCGCCTTTTTTATTACGGCCGGGCTGTTAGGCGCGTTTGGCGGACAGAACCCGTTGCTTTTTGCGTTGACGTTGGTCCTTACCATGACGGCGACGGCGCTCCTCGGCATCACCATAGAACGCATTGCGTACCGTCCGTTGCGGCGCAAGGGCGTGAACCGGCTTTACGTGGTTATCACCGCCTTGATGGTCGGCTTTATCCTTGAAAACGGCAATTTGGCGTTTCTTGGGGCGAGTTCCCGAACATTCCCGGATATACTTGACAAACACATTTGGCAAATCGGTCCCGTCGCGCTCACCAATTTGAAGGCGCTGGTTATCGTTGCGGCGTTCGCCGTGTATGGGCTGCTGGAGTTCATCGTCAGAAAAACCGTGTTCGGCATGGCGATGCGGGCCATATCCTACGATAAATTCGCCATACCTCTGATGGGGATTCCGGTGAACGCGATCATCACCTTTACGTTTGCGCTGGGTTCCAGTTTAGCCGCGGTGGCGGGCATATTGTACGGCATGTCCTATCCGGTGCTTGATCCGTATATGGGAACCATCATCGGGTGGAAGGCGTTCATCGCGGCTGTTGTAGGTGGCATCGGCGACATCAAGGGAGCGTTCTTGGGCGGCTTCATTCTAGGCTTTATCGAAATTTTTATCACCGCGTTTTTCCCCTCAAGTTACAAGGATCTCATCTCCTTTGTCATATTGTTGATCATCTTGAGTATAAAACCGACCGGTTTCTTCGGCGTCGCCCGAAGCGCCAAAATATAGGAGCGTGAGATGGCGCAACATATTGCAAGCCAGCATAAAAAACATGATGTCCGGTTTTTTTTCCTTGTCGTCGCCGGCATGTCCGTTATCACCCTCATGGCGCAGGCGGGCGTTATAAACCAGTATATTCAGACCGTGATAATGTCCATTGGCATTAATATCATTTTCGCGTCGAGCCTCAATATCGTAAACGGGTATATGGGCGAATTTTCCTGCGGACACGCTGCATTTATGGCGGTCGGCGCGTATATTTCTTCGGCGCTGTCCCTGATTCTCTTTACCGAAAACAAATTTACCGGCGCCCCGTTGCTTCCGCCCGCAACGAGCGTTTTTCTTTTTCCAGTGGTTGTCATTATAGGCGGGATTGCGGCGGCTTTTGCCGGTCTTATTGTGGCGATTCCTTCGTTCAAAACGCGGGACGACTACCTTGCGATCATCACCATCGCGGCAAACTACATCATTATGACCGCCTTGAACAACATTGAAGCGACCGGCGCGAGCAGCGGTCTTATGGGTATGAGAGCGGTCGTGAACGCTATGAGGGATGTTGTTCCCTTGCCGTGGATGCTGATATGGATTCTGGCGTTTGTGCTTTTATGCGTCATCGCCATAAAACGGCTTATGGGTTCCACGCTTGGCAAGGGCATCTCCGCGATACGCTATGACGAAATATCCGCCGAGATCATGGGCGTCAACACCAACCGGATCAAGCTGTTGGCGTTCTGTTTCTCTTCCGGCTTGGCCGGCGTCGCCGGAGGGCTTTTCGCCCACATGATCAGTTTTATCAATCCCAAAACCTTCGATATAATGAAGTCAACCGAGGGCATGGTGATGGTGTATTTGGGCGGCATGGGATCGCTTTCCGGGTCCGTGCTTTCCGCGATGCTGTTCACCTTCCTGCTGGAACTGCTGCGCCCCTTGCAGATACTCAAGTGGGTGTTCATCCCCCTGTTGCTGATTCTGCTTATGCAATTCCGCCCTGAAGGGCTTTTGGGACACCGTGAGTTGTCGGATGTCATTCCGCGCTTGAATTTCAACGCGGGATTTTTGAAGAAGCGGAAAAAAGGAGAAAAAGATGCCCGCTAATGTTCATCTTGAAATAAAAAACTTGAGTCATTCTTTCGGCGGCTTGCAAGCGCTTGAAAATATAAACATCTCCTTGCAAAAAGAGGAAATTGGAGGGCTAATCGGTCCAAACGGCGCGGGCAAGACAACGGTGTTTAACCTCATAAGCGGTTTTTATGTGCCGAGCGCGGGTGATATTATCGTTTCCGGCAAAAGGATAAACGGGAAGAAACCGCACGAAATAGCCGCGATGAAGATAGGCAGGACGTTTCAAAACATCAGGCTGTGGAGTGAGATGACGGTGCTTGACAATATCCGCATATCCCAGCATTACCGGCTTGGGTATAACGCGGCGGACGCCTTTTTCCACACCAAACGCTACAAACGGCGTGAGGCGGAGATCACCCAAAGCGCGTGGGAACTGCTTGAAATTTTCAAATTGGCGGACTTGGCCTACGAGTATCCCAAAAACATTCCCTATGGCATTCAGCGGCGGGTGGAGATTGCCCGCGCCCTTTCTTTGCAGCCGGACCTGCTGCTTCTCGACGAGCCTGCCGCCGGTTTGAGTACTGTCGATACGGTTCAGTTGATTGACTATGTTACATGGCTGCATGAAAATTTTCATTTGACCATTTGGATGATAGAGCATCAGATGGACGTGATTATGAAGCTCTGTCATACTATTACGGTGATTGATTTTGGAAAGGAAATCGCTTTCGGTTCTCCTGAAGAAATCAAAAACGATCCCGATGTGATAAAAGCATATCTGGGAGATGGGCAACTCTAAAAACCATGAACGCAAGGCGGAACCATGTTACTGGAAGTTCAAAACTTAAAGGTGAGTTACGGAAACATTGAAGCTCTCTACGGCATTTCTTTCAATGTTGATAAAGGGGAAATAGTTACGCTGATTGGCGCGAACGGCGCGGGCAAGACCTCAACCCTGATGAGTCTGGCGCGACTTCCGCCTCCTGAAGCTCCGGTTGTCACCAGCGGGGACATTTTTTACAACGGAGCGAGCATACTGAAAACCGAGCCTCACGCGCTGATTCAGAAAAAAATGATGGTGCTGGTGCCGGAAGGCAGGCATATTTTCGGCAATCTTACGGTGGATGAAAATCTCCAAATGGCGACGTATGCGCACCGGCGCGACATTAACAGAAATGCGCTGACAAACGAATTGAGCGAACTGGTCTACACGCTTTTCCCCCGGCTGTATGAGCGGCGCAAGCAGCGCGGCGAGCTTTTGAGCGGCGGCGAGCAACAGATGCTTGCTGTGGGACGCGCCCTTATGACTGGTTGCGATTTTATCCTGCTTGACGAGCCTTCAATGGGGCTTGCGCCCAAATTGATGTACGAAATGTTCAAGGCGTTGAGAAAACTCAACACCGACAAGCATGTCACTATTTTGGTTGTGGAGCAGAACGCAAAAGTCGCTTTGGAATTCGCAAGCCGCGGCTACGTGCTTAAAAACGGCGAGATATTCATAGAGGGGACATCCGAAGAGTTGCTGTCTCATTCTGAGGTGAGGAAGGCGTATTTAGGCGGATAGCTTTTCTAATTTCTCTAAAATTGTTTCCAACACGACTAGCGCCGTAGAAAAGAGTATTCTTTCTTCGCGGTTAAAACTTTCAAGTGATGCTGTTTCAAAATTAACCGGGTTTTGACAAATTCTATTTATATTTTTTAAAGGGATTTATGCAAACCATGTGATCACCCCCCCCCCTATATAAAGATATAGGGTTTTCCTAAAAATAATGACTACAGAGGATTTCAGAAACAAGGCGTGACAAACGCATGAGAGGGGAAAACTTGAACAAGGGATTGGCGGTGGAAACGCCGCGGTGGAAAAGGGACG
>JAIROG010000008.1 GCA_031257675.1 Treponema sp.
CCACAACGGAAACGGACAGAGAAACCGCCGAGTACCTCTCTTCAATTACCGGACTGGACATTAAAACCCTGGGGTATGAGATGCAGACCGCCGCAAGCCAGGTTAATTCCCTGCCTGCGGACGAATTGATTAAACTGGACTTGAAGGAATACAAGGAGCGGGGCGTGACTTTTTCGGTCAGTCAGATCGAGACCGACAATCCCGGGTCCCTGGCGGGGCGGCGCTCTGAAATCGTCGCGGCTCTGGAGCAGGTTCGGGCGGAAAAGGCTCACCTTTTCTCCGCCCTTTTGTCAACCGATGTTACCGTGCTGGATTCACTGCTTTTTGTCAGCGGGAAAAAAGCGTTCACCAGCCACATCAACTTTCCCGTCACCGGAGAGGGCGCCTATGTGCTGAAAGAGGTGGTGTCCCGCAAGAAGCAACTTATGCCCCTTCTTGCGGAGCTGGTGGAAAAAGCGGTGGGATGAGGCGAAACGGCGGCGCTCCAGCGGCGTTGAGAACCACGTCAAAATAGTTGAGCCTATTCCAAAACGCGGACTACATTCGGGTTGGTTTTGGAACGGGCTTTAGGAGAAAATTGCTAATTTCTTATAGTTAAGCGCTTATCGCTTATACAATTTTCTCCAAGGGTAAGAGGAGGTTCCAAAAGCTGAAGTTTTGGAACCTCCTCAGTTATTTCTCCTTATAAAACGCCTGCATGACAAAAAAGGCGAGTTTCTTTGTTTTTCTGTCCGCGTCTATCAGTCCTTTCCGGTTGTACCCTTCTTGATACCGGTTGAATCGCCGGGGGCAACGGAAATCGTAGAGTATCCAGGGGCTTAAACCCGCAATAAAGGGATATTTTTTAAAAGTTTCCACCTGTTTTATATACAGGGCTTTTTGATAATCCTCAGAAAAAAGATCGTTGACGCTGCCCCGCTGTCCGCTTCGGGCGCCGCCGCCGAATTCCGTGACAACCACCGGTTTGTCCGGGCTGGAATTGGAAAGGATGGCGGACAGCTTGTCAAAGTCCGGTTCATACCAGCCGTAGTATTCATTGACGCCAATAACATCAAGAAATTCTGAAAGCCGGTCTTCGATCTTTAGCTTGGCGTGATTGACCAGGCAGGCTGCGGATACGAGCCGCGTCTCATCCAGTTCTCTGGCTTTTTTCGCCAGACGCGACATAAAATCAAGCCGTTCGTCCGTATCGGGGTTTTCATTTCCCACCGACCAGATGATGACGCTGGCGCGGTTCCGATCCCGCTGAATGAGTTCGGCAAGCTGATTTTCCGCGTCCCGATAGGCGTTCCTGTTCCCAAAGGCTATAGCCCAATAGACCGGAATTTCTTCCCAGAGGAGAATCCCCTCCTCATCGGCAATCCGGGCGAAACACCGGTCATGGGGATAGTGGGCGAGGCGCAGGTAGTTGCCGTTCATCTCTTTCAAATCACGAATCGTCTCCCGAATAATTTCGGGAGTGGTGGTCTTTCCCAAAATGACATGATCCTCATGAACGGAAACGCCTTTCAGAAAGACTTCTTTACCGTTGAGCAGAATTTTCTGTCCCCTTGTTTTAATTTCCCGAAAACCCAAGCGATCTTGAATAAGATCGCCGCGATCTTGAATAAGATCGCCGCCCGCTTTGGCGTCTTCAGGAAGAAGCCGGATGGAGACATCGTAGAGCGTTGGATTTCGAGGCTCCCACAGCGACAGCGCTTCCGCGTTTACGGCAAAGACGCCGTGTCCCGATCCTTCTCGCACGGTTATTTCTTCCTCCATGCCGAGTCCCGGAATGGCAAGGACGGCTTTTCTTTCGCATCCCGTTCCGTCCGCGCCTGAAATCGTGACATCGGTGCGAATCTTTGAAAACGTCCCATCCGGCTCAAGCCGCACAAACCAGTCTTTAATATACACGTTGGGGGCGCGTACCAGATGGACATCACGGTATATGCCGCCGTAATTGAACCAGTCCGTGTTGTCCATGGGAACGCGGAGCGGGCTGCGGCTGGCATCCACCACCACGATGAGGCGGTTGTCTGTCTTGACCGCGCCGCTGATATCCACCGTGAAGGGGGTGGAGCCGCCGTCATGGGAGCCGATAAAAACGCCGTTCAGGAACACCGACGCCTCGTACGCCGCGCCTTCAAAATAGAGAAACGCCCGCTCCCCCGTTTCTTTGGGAACGTACCGGAATGTCCGCATATAAATGGCCGGATTTTCGTACCAGTACAGTTCCGGCTTCTGGAGGTTCCATGTTCCCGGAACCGCCGCCCGCTCCCACCAGTCAAAGTCCCAGTCCACCGGTTGTTCCGCGCCCGTGTCGTTGCGCCGGACTTCCTTAAACCAATGCGCCCTGCGGCATGTGTCGTACGGATCGACGCAAAAATGCCATTTGCCGTTCAGGGATTCGGTTTCCCTGCCAGCAATGTTGACGAGAGATCGGTGATCCAAAAGGATTTCTTGATATTGCCCCCTATAATCCTCATTGTGAATGTCAGCGTTATAATTTTCTGTCTTTTCACTCATATAAAACTCCTCCTAAAATATAGTATCCGAAGTTGAACAAATCTCGCGGATTTGACAAATTTCTTACAGAAATTCGTCAAATCCGCCGTTCCTTTATTGGAAAGGAAGACGCTGAGGCTTTCGGTAATCAAGGTCTGATCATTGACAAGCAGTATGGCAATCTTTGGTTCCATATAATGCCCCGGCTCTATGCGATATTTGGCTGCGTATTAAAGGCTTATGGAAAGAAGTGGAAAGGAAGCGAAAGTCCCCCTACGCCCTTATTCGAGCGTCATAAAATCATTGAAGTACAACAGGGGTATGCGCCCCAGTTTCAAGACGCCGTTGTATTGGCTCAACAATTCAACCTTTACCGCATCCTCGCCCATGTTCCGCAACTCTTCAGCGGAACGACTGTTGAAAAAGGCGAACGTGATATTTCTAAAATCCATGATTTTGGAGACAAGTTCTTCAGTAAAGGGAACGTCCTCTTTATTATATGGAAAAGCTATGGATACTATGACCGTTTGATTGTCCGCGGTAAAAGTCCGTACGCGCCCTATCGCGGAAAAGATGCCGCCATCCACCGCCAGAGCGTCCGGCGCGGACGGATGCTTTTCGGGGAGAGCGTACACCGGTTCGCCTTTGGCAAAACTCCTTGAAATGACAGTATACACCGTCACCGAAGCGATTGTTAGCGCCAAAAGAATCGCCCCTGCCACTAGGCAATGGTACACTATGAGACTTACGCCTGACGCTGATCCGGCGGACGTTGCGCCTGCGGCATTTCTATCGCTTTTACGCATGAATTCCCTCTTATGAATTCCAGTATATAATAGAATGTAAAAATTGTAAAGCAAACGCAACCGGCGCGGGACCGTACGGCGATGTTGCAAGCGTTCGTCAATATACATTGGCAAAGCGGCATTATCCGTGGCGTCCTCGTCCACCATAAACCCGCTGGCAATATCGCTCCCATAGCCAGAAATCCTGCCGAAACTGCCATCATAGTCCCACAAGGGTCTCATGCAATTTTTCTCTGTAGGGATCATAATACATATACTGTCCATTCAATAACCTAATTTCATAATTTTTGACAATTTCATTGGCAAGCCGCCAATCAATAAAAGAAGCGACATCAAGGCATTTCCTGTATCCTGTATCTGGATCCATAAAATCATCGGAATAGAGCGCATCCTCAGCCATTTTTCGAGCGCCGTTTGAGTGTCTCCATTGATAATCCCGTCTACATCCTCATCCGGATCGGAACAGGAAAACCAGATTGTTTTATGGCTGTTTCAATATGAAAAGCCTCGCCTTTGTAGAACTTATCAATTTCGAGAATATAACCGCCGTTTGGATTGCTTTTTGAAATTGCCGGGCTCGCATTTACACGGTCCGCGTTAACTTTTATCGCTTCGGTCAGTTGATATACGCCGGGATATTCCCCGTTTAAATATAAGACAGTCTTATCAGATCGGGGCGTCCACGCCATAGCATCCAATATCGATCCCATCTTAAAAGCGGACTCATTACGTAAAACTGTAGTATCCGCAGAATTCGCCAATAAATTCCCCACCGGCGAGCGGGCATTTGTCAACGTCCCTCTTAACACATAGGCGCCGGCGGTTTTTATGGCGATAGTGTCGCCGATAATTTCCACGCCAGGCTAGTCTTGCGCGTCGCTTGCGTTGTCAGACAATGTGGCGAGGATTTCGCTAGGCGCGGATGGAGGGTTATTCCCGCAACCAGACGGCGCCAAGAATGTCAGAGCGATTATTGAACAAATTGCATACAAAGAACGATGGGTGGGTCATTGATTGCCGTTTATGCATGGCAACCACTCAAAGCGGCATACAAGAAAATGGGAATTAAGAATGGCGCCCCGCATAGTCCGCTTAAAACCGCCATTTTTTTCGGGGGGGGGGGGGGGCTATTTTATGCAATGGGAGTGTGTACGCCGGCTTGCCGGAAACAAATCTGCCTTTGACAAACTTCCTTGAAATAACGGCCTACTATGAGGACTGCGCCTGACGCTGATCCGGCGGACATTGCGACCGGGCGTTGAGAATGTTCTTGCTCCCATTACGCATGGATTCCCTCTAAAGAGCGCCGTTTTACAAACGCGCTTCCGGCGATATCGTCCAAAACTTTAGCTTCCTCGTTAAAAATTTCTTTCCGGTATGCGGCGGCCTCATCGGATTTCACCTTGTCCAGCGCGTCTCGGTTGCGGGAGGCTTCAAGATAAACTTCTCTCGCGGCTTCCACCTTGAGTTCCGCCTGCGCCGCGTCTTTAATCAACCGCTCCTTTATGGCGTCAAGCCGCTGTACATACCGATCAAACGTCAGTATCTCGGCGACTCCGTAGCCAAGCGCAAATCGCTCCAGCGATACGCGGCTCTTCTCATTGGCGACAGCGACTATGTTTCGCTCTATGCGGGTCAGATCCCTCACAGCCTTGCCAAGCGCAATTTCCGCTTCCTGTTCGCGGTGCTTTCTGATATCAAGTATACTTTCCAAATCGAAAGAAAACTGTTTCATAACGCTTGACATTATTATATCACAAAATAAAGCGTTCAACAAGAAGCTGTTCCAAAGAGTCGCTTAGGTTTTCGCGCTTTTCATTAGAAGAAATCCGACGGCCACAAAAAAGAACACTGGAAACCACGCGCCCGCAATAGGAGGAACATTGCCCAGTTTCGCCATCATCATGGCGATCATGTCCATCACATAGAAGATCGTGGCCGCAACAAGGCTTGAGGCCATGGTCATAAGCAGGATGTTTTTTCGGAAGCGTCCGCCCATGGATATGGAGAGGAGCATCACCACAAAGGAGGTGCAGGAGAAGGAGTAGCGGTGGTGGTAGTCCGCTTCCGCCGTAATGAAGGGCAGTCCGGCGGACTTGAGGTCTTTTATCAGAAGAAGCGCCTCTTTTGCGGGCAGTTCTTCGGCTCTCACCGCGTTCCGCCTGAATGTATCAGGGCTTTCACGGTAGCCGTCAGTACTGGGATAGCTTTTCGCCCGCAAAAAGCCGTCTTCCCACCGGTACACAATGGCGTTGGAAAGCTCCCAGTATTCGCCGTTCCACCTCGCGTCGGAAGCGCGCACCAGCGAAGAAAAAGAGCCGTCCTCGTTTTGCTCAATGACGCTCACGCCGTTCAGAATCTGCGCGGTATAATCGTAATAATCAACCGAATAGATAAGGGTGCCGCCCTTGGACTTGACGACAATATCGGAATTGTTTTCCGACAAATTTGATTGATGAAGCAATTTTCGGGATAGATCGTTCTTTATCTTTAATGTTGGAATCACCACATCGTTGTCAAAGCGGAACGCGAAAAAGGAGGCCATGACGCCTATGACGATCAAGGGCATACAGAAACGCCAGAACGATATACCCGACGAGAACACAGAGGTCAATTCATTTCTCCCGTATAGATCGCCGAGCGTATACCCTGCGGAAAACAGGAGGGAGACCGGCAGGGCGTAGGAGAAACTTTTGGGAATATAGTAATATGAAACCGTGAGTATCTGTTGGATCGAAGCTTCATAGTTAAGGTAGCGCCATAGGTTTGTAAAAAGATCGAGCAGAATGACGATCATCACAAACATAAAAGACGCGATGATGAAGATTGGCAAGAACTGTCGCGCCAAATATCTGTCCAATGTCATCATTTGCGAATCCTTTTTATGCATAGGACAAGCCCTATGCTCATAGTAAGAATATCGGGGAGCCACATGGTCCAGAACGGCGAGTAGCCGGCGCGCGCGCCCAGGGACTGTCCTCCGAAAAGAAACACCCAATATATAACGGAAATGCCAACTCCCGCCACAAAGCCTGCGAACTGGCCGCTTTTTTTCGCAAACAGTCCCAGTGGAATAGCCAGAAACACGAACGCGAGCGCCCCAAAGGGCAGAGAAAATTTTTTATAAAATTCCACGAGATGCCGCAATAAATCCCTGTCCTTTTTGATGTTCGCCGCTATTTTGTATTCTTTTGCAAAATCAGCCTCCATCGCTCCGCGCCGGTTCCATGCCGCGCCGGACGGACCATCCCTCAGGCTCGCTTCCAGAGAAAGGGCTTGCCGCAAAATCTTGTTGTACTGCGCGTCCAGCGACACCCGCAACGCCATTCTCTTGGAGACCACTTCCTTGTAAACGTCAACGGAACTCATTGCCTGCGGCTCAATGACTGTCGATGATTGTATCATATCTTCCTGAGACACCCAATACCGCAGGAAGGCGCTTGACGCATAATCGTAATCGAATTTGGCGGACTCTTTTGACGACTGAATAAAAGCGTTGGTCAAATCAAGGCTCAAGCCCTCTTTACCCGCGTCCCGCAATTGCGCGTTCTTCGCCATGATAAGCCTGCGTTCGCCGTCAGCGGTCTTGTCCAGGATAAAAATGTTGTCAATGGAATTCTTCGTGACATCTCCCGTAACGATCACCGTATCTCTGTATCGTTTCACGGAATTGGCTTCCAGTTCCAGCGCCGGAGTGGATACGAGTATCTGCCGGTACAATTTAATGTATTCCAATCTTCCCGCAGGCATCAGTACATCGTTGGTAAAAAAAGATGCCAGCGAAATGACGATTCCCAGAAAAAGACCCGGTATAAAAATATTTTTATACGATATTCCGGATGAAAGCATAACCAGCGCTTCGTTGTCCGAAGCAAGCCGCCCTATGGTCATCAACACCCCGACAAGCGACGCAAACGGCGCCGACAGCGATAGAATTTGCGGAATCGAGTAGAGCATCAGCAGAGCCACCTGCTGAACAGGCACCTTCTTCGCAAGTATCTGTTGAGCCATGAGCAGAAGCTGGTTGACAAAAAAGATAAAAAAGAAAAAAAGAAACGAGACAAAAAAAGAAAAGAGTATTTCTCCGGTTATATACCTGATTATAGTCCACGACAGTGAACGGCGGATTGTCATCGTTGCCATAATACTATAGAAGTATATGATAAAAAATAAAGATTGTAAAGCAAGCGCGGGCGCGCCGGATATGGGGCTGTAGAGCGGCGGGGCAGTTCATCTCAAAACTCACGGACTTTCATCCGGAAAAGCCCATTTTTTCCCTTCTTTGTTCTTGAAACATTCGCTCTTTTTCACTAAAATAAAAACGTTTTCATCATGCGCCCGTAGTTCAATTGGATAGAATCCCGGCCTTCGAAGCCGGTTGTTGCAGGTTCGATCCCTGTCGGACGCAGTTTCCTTTGCCGCGGCTATTCCCGCCGCCTCCTGACGCCGAGACACGAAGCCACGGCGCGTTCCACGCCGGGAATAAGCCCATGAACCGGCGTGTTCGCCACGAAAACGCCGCGATCTTGAGAGCGCAGAGCAAGGGCGGTTGAACCGCCGCCGTCAAAGTTGATGGCGTCAACGGCGCCGAGTTTTTGCAGGATACGGGCGGTTTCCGCTTCGGTGGCGCCCGCGCTTGCCAGTCGCCTGCCGTCAATGACAAGAAGGTAGAGGACGGCGCCGTTTATGCCCGCCGCGGAACGGGGATGGCGTTTTTCGCCTTGTTCGGATACGGCGCGTTCCGTAAGGGCGCCGTCTTTCAGGATGGCGTAAAAACCGCCCGCCGCGTTCCAAATAGAACTGCCCTCGCGTATCGCGCCCTGATTCTCTATCGCCATAGCGCCATCCGCGTAGAAAACAAGAGCGTCATAGATGGCGGCGGGCGCGGAAACAACAACGCCGTTTGAAACCGTAAGCCCGACAATATTCCGCATCTCCGCTTCCGTTTCGGATACGGGATAAAACGGCGCCGTATTGACGCCCACAATACAGTCAAACCGTTCGACAAACCGTGAAACAGAGGACGCCGGCACAACATTGGGTTCAAACCCCCCGTCAACGGCTTCTTTGGGACTGATAACGATTTCAAGGCTGGGATTAGACGTGTCTATACGCGCCGCCCAAAACCGCAATTTTGGACGGCTGACAACGCCGGCAAGTATGTCAATCCCTTGTTCAAGGGGCTGCCATTGCGGGATAAAGCCGTCAAGAAAGCCCGCTATTTGAGATCGGGGCGTTAGACACGAAAAAAACAACAGAATGCAAAGGCATACGCCCCCTTTTTTGAGCATTAGTATTCAGATCTACCTTTGCGGGACTTCTTGAGCAACTTGCGCTGAAAAGCTTTTTTCTTGCGGTTAAGAATGGTGGAAGGCTTTTCGTAATACTCCCTCTTCTTGAACTCACGGATAATGCCTTCTTTCTCAACCATGCGTTTGAACCGCTTAATGGCTTTTTCCAAGAGCTCGTTGTCATCTACAACAATGTGCGCCATGTAATCACCTCCCTTCCTTGCGCGGTTAATCTTTTTGCTTTTTTATTATAATGAGATGAAAATTTTTGTCAAGAAGGATGCCGCCGCTCCGAGAACGAGGGCTTTCTTTCATCCCGCTCCCGCACCGCTTCTTCAATAAGCGCGCCTATTTCAAGCTGTTCGTAATACGCCGCCGCTTCCCCCGCATCCCCTCGAAGCGCCGGATGCTTTGGATTGAACAGGACGCAACAATCTTCATACGGCAGGATGGATGTTGTATAGGCGCCTATTTTTTCTGATATGCGGATGATGGTTTCCTTGTCCATGCCGATAAGCGGACGCAGAATGGGCAGGGTCACGCGGCTTTCGGTACACCGGATGTTTTCGATGGTCTGACTTGCCACTTGCGAAAGGCTCTCCCCGCTTATGAGGCACTTGCAACGTTCCTGACGGGCGATGGACTCGGCGGCTTCCATCATCGCCATACGGAGAAGAATCGTTGTCCACGGGGCGGGCGCGTTTTCCTTTATGCGCATTTGCACGTCGGTAAAGCCAACAATATGAAGCCGGACGCCGAGTGTATAGCGTCCCAGTATTTCGGCAAGCCGGACAACTTTGTCGCGGGCTTCTTTTGATGTGTAGGGATAGGCGTGAAAATGCACCGCATCTATGCTCATGCCTCGCCCGGCCATCAAAAAACCGGCGACCGGCGAATCAATGCCGCCGGACAGGAGGAGCAGCCCGCGCCCGGCGGTTCCGACCGGCAAGCCCCGCAGACCTTTGCGGCAACCGGCGTATATGTACGCTTTTTCCCGTATCTCGACCGTGATGACAGCATCCGGCTTATGAACATCGACTTTTAGGGCGGGAACCCCGGCAAGAACAGCCTCGCCCGCAACCGCCATGATCCCGTATGATTCGAGCGGGAAGCTCTTGTCCGCGCGCCGCGCTTCCACCTTAAATGTTTTAACGGCGCAGCCGCCGGCGCCGCTCGCAAGGAGGGCGCGGGCTTCTTCAACACACGCTTTACAAACCGCCTCGATAGTTTTTTCGCAGAAACGGGTTTTAGCCCAACCCGCTATGCCGAACAGATGATCCAGCGCGAATTCAATTTTTTCAGAAGCGTGTTCAGAAGCGTGTATAAAATAACGCCCGTCCGTCGCAATGAGTTGGGCGCCCGTTCCTCTCAACAGGGAACGGGCGTTGCGTCTCAGCGCCCGCTCAAAACCGCCCCGGTTTTCGCCTTTGAGCGTGAGTTCGCCGAGTTTGAGAAGATAGGAAACGGCGGCAGGAGAATCCGGCATACGGCGAATCTGTTACGGCTCCACCCGCTTGCGGTCGCGGGGAAAGAGGCTGGCTTCCTTCACATTGGCAATGCCCAGAATACGGGACGTGAGGCGCTCGCAGCCAATGGCGAATCCGCCATGAGGCGGACAGCCGTATTTAAGCAAGGTGAGGTAGTTCGTAAAATTCTCCGCCTTTAAGCCGAATTTAGGCAAAACATCGAGGAACGCCTGATAATCGTGCTGTCTTTTGCCGCCGGTGGTGATCTCCAACCCGCGGAAAAGAGCGTCGAAACTCATAGTGCGGCTTGCGTCAAGCGGGTAGGTGTAGAACGGGCGGTACCGCCGGGGAAATTCGTTGACAAAGAGCAAATCCGAGCCGTATTCCCGCAACGACCATGAGCAGAGGAACCGCTCCGCTTCCGGCGTGATGTCGAAGATGCGTCCGCCGCCGGTTTTGGCGGATTCGGCGCCGGCTATTTTCACGGCTTCCTCGTAGCTTACCGTAGGGGATCGGCTCACGGCGTCCGCATTGGGAACAGCCGCGCTCCACAGGGCGAGTTCAGCCGCGTTTTTCCGCGCAGTTTCTTCAAAAATATAGGTCAAAAGCCCTTTTTCAAGTTCAATAAGGTCTCTTTCAGAATCAATAAAGCCCATCTCCACGTCCAAGGATATATATTCGTTCAAGTGGCGGGGAGTGTCGTGTTTTTCGGCGCGGTATGCGGGCGCGGCCTCGAAGACCCTCTCCATGCCGCTTGCGACCATAGTCTCTTTATAAAACTGGGGCGACTGGGCGAGGTAGACCTTGCGGTCAAAATACGCGACCTCGAACAGTTCCGAACCGCCCTCGGTGCTGTTGCCCACGAGCTTGCTGGTCTTTATTTCGGTGAAGTCCTGGGAACGCAGGTATGCGGAGAACGCCTCAATGACGGTCGCCTGCACCGTGAAAACCGCCTTGATTTTGGGGTTGCGCAATGATAAACCCCGGTTGTCCAGGATCGCTTCCAAACCGGTTTTTGCGGAGTCGCCGTTCACCTGATACGGCAGATCGCCGGCGGCGCGGGCGATGCATTCAAGGTCATGCACCCTGATTTCAGCTCCGCCCGGCGCTTTCCCGTTCAACGCGGGCGTCCCCTTAACGGAAATGACGGACTCAAGCGTCAGATCCGGATCTTTGTCCAATACAAGCTGTACAAGCCCGGATCTATCCCGCAACACAATGAAAACAACGCCTCCCATGTCGCGGATACGGTGAACCCATCCTTTCAGTTCAACTTCAACGGCGCCGCCGGACATGCCGTCCGTCCCCAGATCTTGCGCCGCCTGAGCCACATCTTTTGCCAATATTCGCATAATGGACATATAATACCATAATCAACGCAAAAATTCTACCGGAGATTTGGCGCATCTTATTAAGGCGCCTCGCGCTTTAATTAAGATGCGTACGCCTTTTTTCTTCTCCATTCAGGCGACAGTTTCTCCGGACCTTCGGCTAGCGCCCGCGTCAAAGCGTCTTCAGCGGCAATGAGAGCGGCGTCCAAAGCGGGCGTTTCGTCCGCCGTAAAGTCGGAAAGAACCCATTTGTACACATCACCGTCCGCCGGACGCCCTATGCCGATCCGCAGGCGCCAGAAATCCACCGAATTGAAGGCGGCTCTCATGGAACGAAGCCCGTTATGCCCGTTAAGGCCGCCCGAAAATTTGAGGCTCACCTCTCCCAGGGCAAGGTCAAGCTCGTCATGGACTACCATGACGCTTTCCACCGGCAGCTTAAAAAAAAACGCCGCGCTAGACACAGCGTCCCCCGATAGATTCATAAAAGTTTCCGGCTTTAGAAAGCGGACTTTTTTTGAAACGCCGCCGGCTGCGCCGCCGGACGCTTCAACATCACACTCCGCGTAAAGCCCCTTGAACTTCTTTTGCCAAGTAATAGAGCGCAAGCGGCTCGACTTCTCCGCAAGAAGCCAGCCCGCATTGTGCCTATTCAGGGCGCATTTCACGCCCGGATTGCCAAAAAAGGCGACAAGTTCGATCATTCCACCTTAAATCTCGACACTTCCTTCACCAATACATCAATAGTGTCCCTGTTGTGTCCGCTAATTTCGTTCACCTGATTCACCGCGACATTGATCTGCTCTGCGCCGGACGCCATCTCGTTCATCCCGTCGGTGATTTCGGCGGACGTCATCTCAAGATTCTTCCCTTCGGTAATAACCTGCTGACTGCCTTCCAGCATCTCTTCGGAGCCGCCCTTCACCTGTTGAGTCACTTCGTTCAAATAGCCGATCGCTTCGAGTATTTGCTGGCTTCCCTGCGCCTGCTCTTCCATAGCGTTGCGGATATTCTCCTCCTGATCAGAGACGGTCTTGACCCCAACGTCAATCGCTTCAAACTTGTTCAACACCGAGTCTGTGGACTTCGTTATCTTGTCTATGGAATCCTTTATCTTCTTCAAAACATTGCCGATGGTCTTTGACTGTTCACTTGAAGATTCCGCGAGCTTGCGGATTTCATCCGCGACAACGGCAAAGCCCTTGCCCGCCTCGCCCGCATGGGCGGCTTCAATGGCGGCGTTCATTGAGAGGAGGTTCGTCTGGCTCGCTATATTCTCCATAACCGCGTTTATCTCAAGCAAGCCTTCAGACTCACGGGATATTTCCTGAATATCGGACGCGACCTCCTGCAAACCGGAGCGCCCCACTTCTGAAGCGCCCGCCAGTTTGTTGACGTTTTTCGCGTTCTGCACTAAGGTATGGGTGACGGATTGAATGTTGGCAAGCATCTCTTCAATTGCGGAAGAACATTGGGAAACGCTCGACGTCTGTTTGTCGATATGTTTGTTGAGTCTGTCGATATTCACCGTGATCTGTTCCATCGTGGCGTTTGTTTCCGTTACGGAAGCGGACTGGTTGATGATCCGCCCTTTGATGCTCTGAATGTTCGCGTTTATCTCGTTGACGGCGGCGGCCGTTTCGGTCATGTTGCTGGCAAGTTCGTTCCCAATGTCGAACAGGGATATTGACTGTTGTTTCACCGCAACCACCAGAAGCCGTATCCTTTCCATTGTATTGTTGAAGTGTGTGGCTAAAGCGCCGATTTCATCGTCCGTGTGTATCACAAGCCGCTGCGTAAGGTCGCCATTCCCTTCGGAAATGTCTTTGATGGCGTCAGTGACCACGGCGATTCGCCTGATTATGGAGACTTCCATCACAAAGAAAACAACCACCGGGGCTATGATAATTGCAACGATAATGATTATAATTGCTATTCTTGTTAAACTCTCAAGCGCGGCAAACACATCATCCTCCCGCACTGAAACAAGCAACATCCACGGCGTCGTTACCGTCCCGATAATGTCGTCTCCGACATAGAACGGATCCATCTCAAAGAGGCGTCCGTTCGCCCTGCTGAAAGACGGCTTTCCACTTCTCAACGTTTCCAGCACCGTATTAATAGCAGACTCGCCCAATACGCTCACCGATTGGGAGTCAGTGATATGTTTTCCGCGCATAAAGGCGTCGTAATGCGCCACTATGGTTCCATCGTTTGCATAGAGAATCGCCCTTCCCTCCTCTCCATACGGTTTTATGCCCTCTACAACGCTCTGAGAATAGGAGGCGTCCATCATTATACCGATTCTGCCCACAATCACGCCGTCTGTAATGATGGGATAGCAAAACCTGACGGATAGTTCCCGTCCCTTTGTCGTCTGGCTGTAATACGGGTTGCTTATAATCGGATTCTTATTATCCATATTGGCCATCACGTCATTGTATAGTTCGTACTCTGAGAGGAGGCGCACTTCAATGGCGCCCGATAGCCGCGTAAACCACGGCATGTACCGTCCGCTTGAGTCAGCTCCAAGGGACTCGGCGGCATACGCCGCGTCATCGCCTTCAAGCGCATTTTGCTTCCAGATGCAAAACATTCCCAAGAAATTGGGATTCGATTCCATGAGGCCCCTGAGTACCGTATCATAACGGCTCCTCCGCTCTTCAACAGGAACGGTTTTGTACGAGTCCATGATATTTGACACGGTTTTTGACATGCTCAAATAATTGGAATACCGCGACTGTAGATTCTCGGCGTACCTGCTGGTTAGATTTTCCAGGTTCTTCATGGCCGACGTTGACTCCATCCGCCTTGCCCGCATCAACAGTATGATCGCAATCCCAGCCACAAAAACAGCTATCAAGAAACCAACAATCATGGTCAATTTCGCTTTTAATCGCATAAGATTCTCCTTAACTCCTTAACATAAAGTGTATACTATAAAACACACAGCCTGAACGCCAATCTATGATAGAGATAGATCATGGCGCAATTATATCAACAACATGTTATTTTGTAAATGCTTGTTGTAAAAAACCTAAGTCTAATTCGGGATAAACCGGAAATCTGTCAAGCAACTTCTTAACCCTCAGCGCCGATTCGTCTCTGACTTCTTCGGCGACGCGGTGTTTCGCCCTGCTTTTCTTCGATGGATCTTTGGCGTCAGGCGCCTGCGTCGTATTTTTCAGCGTCCGCGCAATGACGCCGCCTATCTCCTCCATTTCCACCGCGCCCATACCGAGCGTTGTAACGGCGGCGGCGCCGATGCGCAACCCGGACGTGTACCACGGACCATTGGGATCAAAAGGAAGGCTGTTCCGATTCACAGTGACGCCGCACTCGTGGAGCGCGTTTTCCGCCTGCCTGCCCGTGAGTCCAAGGTTGCGGACATTCACAAGAAAGAGATGGTTGTCCGTGCCGCCGGTAAGCACGTCAAGCCCATTTCTGACGCACGCTTCGGCAAGCGCCTTCGCATTTTCAACGATACGCGCCGCATATACGCGGAATTCCGGTCGCCGCGCCTCGCGGAACGCGACCGCTTTCGCCGCTATGACGTGGGGAAGAGGCCCTCCCATCGTGAGGGGGCAACCCTTGTCCAGAGCGCCGGCGAATTCTTTGGTGGAAAGTATCAATCCCGCGCGAGGTCCGCGAAGGGTTTTATGGGTCGTGGTGGTGACGACATGGGCGTGGAGAATGGGATCGTAGTCGCCAGCAAAAACTTTTCCGGCGACGAGTCCGGCGAAATGCGCCATATCGACCATGAATACGGCTCCCGCCTTGTCCGCGATTTCCCGCATACGGCGGAAGTTGATCCTGCGGGGATACGCCGAATACCCGGCCAAAAGGATAAAAGGCTTCAATTCAAGCGCCTGTTTTTCAATGGCGTCATAGTCAAGCGCCCCTGTTTCTTTGGAAACCGTGTAGCTATGCGCGTCAAACATGCGCCCTGAGACATTATGCCGGTACCCGTGCGTAAGATGTCCGCCAGAGTAGTAGTCCAGCCCCAGCAGTTTCCGGTTGCCGAGCGTCTCCCGCGCCTCTTTCCATTGGGCGTCCGTGAGCTTGTAGATGTCTTTGACGGCGAATCGTTCCAGCAACGGCGCTTCGGCGCGGGTGGAAAGTATGGCCCAGTAGGCGAGCAGGTTGGCGTCCGCGCCGCAGTGAGGCTGCACATTGGCGTATTCCGCGCCGAAGAGCGCGCGGGCTTCCTCCGCCGCAAGCGCCTCGATTGCGTCTACGTTTTCATTGCCCGCATAGAAGCGGTGGTACGGCATGCCTTCGGCGTATTTGTCGGTGAGCAGGTTCCCCATTGCAAGCTGCACGGACAGTGAGCAGTAGTTTTCACTTGCGATGAGCTTGATTCGTTTTCGCTGGTTCTCCAGTTCTTTGACAATGGAAGCCGCGATTTCGGGGGCGGCTTTGGCGGTTTCCCACAAATTGCAAAGGTATGCCAAAAAAGCGGTGTTGACGGCATCCGGGGAAGAAGACGCCAAATAGCTGGCGACGGGATTGTTGTTCATTGTATATTCTCCTCATGTAGATAATAGCCTCTTTGCGCATTTGCAACAAGAGGGGGTCAGACGCGGCCACGCGGTTGACGCTCATGAAACGGACGCTTCCTTTATGTATCGAATCCACCGTAAACCCCTTGCCTTGAGGCATGGGGAGATAAGGCGGCGGAGCGGCAAAGATGGGTTGGGAAACCTCTTGTTGACATTGAGATAAAGACAGGGTAAACTGCATCCATGAAGATACAGAGAGCTTTCAAAGCGCGAATATATTCGGCAGACGAACAGGGGTCTTTTTGAACAAGACTCCCGGCTGCCGCCGCTCTCTGTATAACAAAACGCTCGCCGAAAGAAGCAAAGCCTACGAAGCCTTAAAGGACGGCCGCGAAGCCTTGTCCGCGCATACGTATAAGACCGGGAAGGAATACAAGCAAGAATGTGAATTTTTGTAAAGAAGCGGGCGTTTTCGCGTTGCAACAGGCGCGGCGCAATCTTGAGAGAGCGCGCGCCAACTTTTACCGGTCAGGTGGTAGGGCTTGACATGTCCTTGTCAGATTTTTACGTTGACAACGCAGGGAACAGCCCGGAATATCGCCGGGTGTAGAGAGTGAAAAGAGGCTTGCAAGGCTCCAGCGGAAGCTATCCCGAAAGCCAAAAAGCGGCCGCAACCGGAGAAGGCGAGGCTGAAAGCGGCGCGCGCCCATGAGCGGATTTTGTAGAGAAGTTGCGGTACAAAGCGTTGTGAAACGATAAGACAGCGATAGAGGCTGACAAGTGGCTCGCGTCGAGCGAGACGCGTCATGTATGCGGCTATGTGAAGCAGGATTTGTCGCTGCGGGAACGGCGGCCGTCGTGTCCGCGCTGTGGGATTAATCATAATCGTGATATGAACGCGGCGATAAATACTTGGAATTTTGGGAAAAAGATGCCCGCGCGGAGCGGGGAATTGCCATCTGTGGGCATGGAGGCTCTAGCTCTTGGTGACAATGGCGAAACCGCCGCGGGGATACCGGAAGCGGAAACCTTGCGGAGCAAGCCGGGCGATTGGTCCAAGTTGCAAGCCTTTGCCTGTAGGCATGGGGTTTCTAACTCGCAAAATAAGGCGGAATATATCGCGGCGCATGTCTGTGGACGCGCCCGCTTCAACTGTTTCAGGGCAAGGGAGAAAGGTTTATGATGGAAATACGCCGCGTCACGGCGGATGAGATGATTCAATGCGGGAAGATCGGGACTATCGCCTTTAATGAACGCGAGCGGTACGACAAACCGGACGAAGACGCGGAAGATGCGGAAGACGCGCTGGAACATCCGCCTGAGTGGACATGGGCTTGCGTTGAAAACGGCGTTGTCAAAGGCTGTATGGTTGAAATCCAATTTCTCATGCGTTTTGATCATCAGAACGTGAAGATGTCCGGCATTGGCGGAGTCGGCGTCCTGCCGGAAGCCCGCGGCAAGGGCTGCGTCAGGCTGATATTTGAGAAGCTGTTGCCGGAAGCCTATGAAAAAGGCGTTGTCTTTTCCAGCCTCACTCCTTTTTCTCACGCCTTTTACCGGCAATTCGGCTATGAGCTTGCCTGTGTCCGCAACAGGGTCGCCATTCCCACAAACGAATTCGCCCATTTGAAGCCTCGCGGACAGTTTGTACAAATTTTCCCCGGAGACGACGCCGCCGACCTCAACGCGGTTCACCGCGCCTATATCGCAAACCTCAACCACGGCATTTGCCGCGATTATTGGGAGAATGACCGCGCGTGGCGGAGATTCACCAGCAACGATCCGTATTCAACGGGCGTCTTCCTTTATATATGGCGCAATGATGAAGGCAAGCCGAAATCCTACATCAAGTATGAGAATGAAAAGGATGGAGATGGCGGCCGTATGGCTGTAAGAGAGCTTGCCTTTGTTGACAAAGAGGGCTTGTACGGCGCGTTGGGGCTGGCGCACAACATGAGTTCGCAATGCGATGCTTTTACGTGGGACATGCCCTCTTTCATCGAGCCGTTTGACTTCGTTTCCGACATGTGGTCGGTTGAGCGGCGTGTCGTTCCCCGCGACATGACGCGCATCATCAACGTGCAGGCGGCGCTTGAACGTATGCGCCGTCCCGCAGGCGAGGGGCAGTTCGTGATCGATGTCATTGACCCGCATATCAGCGCCAATCAACGCCGCTTTCTGGTTGAATATGCGCCCGAAGGCAGCCGCGTCTCGGTTACGCGAAAAGACGCGGACATGAAGTGTACCATAGCCGCCTTGAGCCAACTGGTCGTGGGGTTCCGTACGCTGGAAAACGCCCTCTTGTCAAAACAAACCGGACTTGAAGCGCCCGGCGACATGGAAACGCTCCGCAACGTATGGACACTCCGCCCTCAACACGTTACAGAATATTTTTAAATGGCCAGAAGCGCCGCCCTCATATAGCGATCAGACGCGCTCCGCCGCTTGGACTATGGTTTCCGCGTATGTCGGATGAGCGAACACGCTGTTCCTAATTTGTTCCGCGGTTATTCCGGCGTTGATGCACTGCACCGCCCAAGCTATGATATCCGTCGCGTGGTTGCACATGATCTGGGCGCCGATAAGCGCCTTTGTTTCCGCGTGGAACACCAGTTTCACAAAACTCCGCTCCTGATGTTCAATAACCGCCCTGCCGTTGCCGCCGAACACGCCTTTGCCGGTGACAGCCGGAACGCCGCGTTCCTTCGCTTCACCGTCGGTAAGCCCGGCGCAGGCGATTTCGGGCGCGGTGTACACACACGCGGGAATCGCGCCGAGAGGAGCCGGCATCTTGCCTACGATATGGTCAACGATGCGCTCGGCTTGAGCCGTTGCGGTATGCGCAAGCTGGACGCCGGCGCTCATGCCAAAAGCGGCGCCCGACGCTATATCGCCGGCGGCGTAAACGCCGGCGGCGCTTGTCATGCCGGCTTCGTTGACCCGAATATAGCCCCGCTCGGTCAGTGCGATGGCTTCCCGGCAATCCGGCGAAAAAAGCCCGGCTGTCTCCGGTTTCCGCCCCGCCGCAATCAAGACCGCGTTTGATGCGATGGATTGAGGCGGCGTTTCCGGCGCGTCAGCGCCCTCGCTAAAAATTCTAAAAAAGCAGGACAAGCCCCCTCCCCCATGCGCATCTGTTTTTTCAAATTTTTCAATCTTTTCAAGCCGCGCGTTCGTAACGATGTTCACGCCGCGTTTTTTGAGGATCATGGCGAGAGTTTGGCTTATTTCCCTGTCCATGTTGGCTAACACGCGAGGCAGCGCTTCAATGACCGTAACGTCTCCGCCAAAATTGCTGTAAATGCTGGCGAATTCCATGCCGACAACCCCGCCGCCAATGATGGTCAACTTGGGGAAACATCTTTCAAACAGCGGGCCTCTGTCGCCGAGCAGATCATCGCTCGTAAAAACGCCGTCAACATCGCAACCCGCAACCGGAATGAGCGCCGGTTTGGTTCCCGTAGCGATGAGGATGCGCTTTGCGCGGACAATGACGCTTTCCCCGTCATCCCCGGTGATTGAAACCGTTTTGTCTTCATCCCCGGCGTTTTCAATGCGCGCGCTTCCCCGCTCAAGCGAGACGCCGCTTTTCTCGATAAACGCGATCTGATTAGCGCGGATAGCGTCAACGACTTCCAATTTACGCCGCTGAACTTTTGTAAAATCAAACGAATCGGCGCCGTCGTGTATCGCCGTGTCGTGAACGCCGAATAGCGCCGCTTCGGCCGCTTTGAGGCGGAGCGAAGAACTGTACAGCAGCGCCTTTGTCGGAATGCAACCGCGATTCAAACAGACGCCGCCTGCCAGAGCCTTTTCAACAAGGCAAACCGAAAGCCCCGCCCTTCGCGCCTTGATTGAAGCCGCGTATCCTGCGGGACCGGAACCAATAACAAGAAGATCGAACTTCATTGACTTCTCCTATGTGTCTCCAAAAATCAAAGCAATTTTTGGCAGTCCATGTCAAGTCTAGGAGGCGGGAAATTTCAGAAAAAGCGTGAAAAAGCGAATTTTTATCCTTGCAAGCGGTTTTCCAAAAGACGGAAGAGGAGCTTGATATGGAGACAGCGCAAGCCATAGGCGAGAGACTGACACTTGAGAAGGTCCGGGCGATGATACAAGCCGCCAATGAGCAAATAGAGAAAACCAACCGCCAAATAGGAGCGGCCGACTGGCAGATGCGTAGATTGGACAAGTTTTTCGGCGAATTTTTTATAAATGTATGTATCTCTCCCAAACATCAAGGCGGAATTTCAGGAGATTGGCTTTATGTTTGCCAAAACACAGAAGAGTGCCGGGATAGTGTACCGTGAACGCGATGTCAGCTTGGGAATCGTCCCTTCTCTGGAAAGCGGCGACAAAGTGATAATCATCGAGATTATGAGCAAGCCAAGTGTACAGAACATTACCTATCATATTGAGCGCATGGACAAACTGCGCGGACAAGCGGATTTGCACAATGACAAACGAGTGTATCCACGCTCCATTGGCGGCGCAGTTTTCAACGAGAACGAAAAAATCTACGCCTTGAAAAAAGACTTTTATGCGCTTGAGCCGTCCGGAAAAACGCTTAAGATTATTACACCGGAAGGAAAACGCCGCCTTCGTGAATGGCAGCCCGCGTTTCGCGGCAACCGGCGCCGGCGTGAAACCCGCAATCCACCTCCTACCTGTCTCCAAAAATCAAACCAACAACGTCATCGCAACAGGCAAGCCGCGCGGGACTGTCCGCAAAACGCGCCGTGATCGCTTCAAGAACTGCGGTACGGGTAAAATTCAACCCTTTGAGACACGGCGCAAGCTCAAGAATGAACGTCTCATCCATAGCGTCCGAGAAAACGGCCGCTTCCATGATGACGTTGCGCTCAACGTTAAGCGTGACTTCGACGCCGCCCCAGAGAAACCGGCTAGAAGACGCGCAGGTGAACGGTGGATTCTTGCCGTATTTCCATGCGGGATCGGCGAATTGCTTTTCCAAACGCTCCAGACGGCGCCTCTGGCGCTCCAAGAACGTCGCGGGAGACGGCGCATTCGTTGCGCCGAAAAACGCATCCGCAGCCGAATCAAGGGTCAGGCGCATGCTCCGCCCCCCATACACCGCGTCAAACGCCTCAACAAGCGCTGTCTCCAGCGCCGGAATGGTCAAGTCCGGAGCGCATTCGGTCAGATTGATGATGCGTTGCCTGACGGACTCGACGCTCTTCGCCTTGATCTTATCCTGTGAAACGGAAAGGTATTTTGAAGCCGCATCCATATCGGCGTTCACCAGCAAGGTTCCATGGTGGAAGGCGTTTTCGCCCGATTGGTAATACGCATTGCCGGAAAACTTGCGTCCATCCGTTTCAAGATCGTTCCGCCCGTTTTTTTGCGCTTTGATGCCAACGTTCCGCACAGCCTGTAGAATCACATCGGTCTGCTTGTCAAGATTGTAGTCGTCTTTTGGAAGCAGAAACGTGAAGTTCAGGTTGCCCATGTCGTGAAACACCGCGCCGCCGCCAGAAAGCCGCCGCGCAAGGAAGCCGCCGTCACGCTCCAATTCTTCAACCCGGCATTCTTTCCATACGTTCTGATTCCGCCCGATGACAACGGTGCGCCGATTCTGCCATAAATACAGCGCCGCCGTGTCAGCGGGAAGCGTTTCAAGCAGCAGCGCCTCAAGCGCAATATTTTTATACGGATTCGTCTCTCCGGTTATAAAGGTGCAGGTTGTATTGATCATGCATGCATCATACTCTCTTTGCGCGGTTATGCGAAGAGGGCGCCGCCTCGCAAAAGTGTGAAAAGCGGATTTTTATCCTTGCAAGCGGCTTTGTAAAGGACAGAAAAGGCGGTATAGTCAGGAGAAGAGGAGCTTGATATGGAGGCAACGCGCGCCATAGGCGAGGGGCTGACCTTTGAGAAGGTTTGTTCCATGATACAAGCGCGCCAATGCGCGCATAAAGAAACCCCTCGTCAAATAGAAGCGGCCGGCAGGCGGATTGGATGAGCAAACAAGTTTCCGGTGAAGTTATTGAACAACTCTATTATTAAGCCGGAAGGCAAACGTCGCCCTCGTGAATGGCGGCCCGCGTTTCACCGCAAGGCGGCGCCGGACTGCGCATACTGTCATGGCTATGCGAAGGGACGCCGCACTTTATTCTTCGCAATTATATACTTACGTACACACGTAACTATATACCCTGGGAAACCCCAGTTTCCTGCTTCATAGGATTTCCAAGATTCTCAGGTACATACCTGTTCCTCTTGGACAAACAATCCTCCACAGGCCTAAATTCCGACTTTGCTAGCCGTATACTTTCGCCTTTCAGGTTAATTGCCGCATTGAGGTCTCTATTGTGTTCTGTTCCACATTTTGGGCAAACCCACTTCCTCTCTGATAACTTCAATTTCTCATACTTAAAACCACATTTTGAACAGAGTTTGCTTGACGGGAAATGCCTGCTTACCTTAATAATCTGACAACTATGCTCATTTTTTGAAGCTTTCCAAGTCAGTTTATTGACAAACATTCCCCAAGAAGTATCAGTCATGTTTTTAGCATTTCTCAAGAAACCAGAAATACCTTGTAGATTTAAATCTTCTACACCAACAATTTCGTATTTTCGCACTAACCGTAATGTCTCTTTTTCAATAAAGTCATTTCTCGAATTTCCTATGCGGTTTTCAAGACGAGCAACTTTAATTCGGGCCTTTTCACGGTTACTACTTCCTTTTTGCTTCTTTACAAGTCTCCTTTTCAGGATTTTTAACTTTTTCCCATTTGCTTGCTTTTGGGCAACATAACCGAAATCTTTGCCTGAACTTCCGTTGCTGTCTATATACAAATCAGCAGGTGAAAAATCTAATCCTACTACCTTACTTTTATCCCCTAAATATACCTTTGGTTTTTGGATATATTCACGTTTAAAAAGTAAAATGGCATAATATTCACCCGCTAGATTTTTACGAACTGTAATGGACTTCAAAACCGCTCCTTTGGCGGTAAAGAAATCATTAAATTTACCTTTATGTCGATATTTAACCTCCCCTAATTTTGGAATTTTTATAACTTTGTCGCCTCTATCCCATGCGGTTTTACTCGGTTGACAGTCTCTGTAGGAGTAATTATGTGATTTTTTCGACTTGAATTTAGGTTTTCCTGCTTTTTTCCTTTTCGTCTTCCCATAAGCGAATTGAGAAAATTACTGTAGGCTGTTTCAGCGTTTAGAGTAGCGGAACAGAGAGCTTGTGCGGAAACCTCTTTCAAGTATGAAAATTGCTCTTTCAACTTTTTTTCAGATAAGCAATGTGCTGTTTCCCATAATTCCTTACGTTTTTGCGGGTCTTTCTCAGGTTTTATCACATCTTCATAAAACGCTTGTTTTTCGGCGATTCTGTTGTTGTAGACTTTTCTGGCACATCCAAAGGTTTTATTTATCAAAATTTCCTGTTCTTTTGTGGGGTAAATACGCAACCTGAGAGCTTGATTTTGTAAATTTGTTTTGTCTGCCAACTTGACAGCCATATTCAAATATCCTTGAATGTTGGTCAGAAAGTTGTAAGAATTTGCCGTTCTTGCAACTTTCGTTTTCTGTTTAATTAGTAGAATTTTTTAGATTATTTAAAAAATTATTGAATTCTTCATATCCTTTAATAAGTCTATTATATAGTATTTCTTCTGCTGTTTTTTTGACTTTTCTCTTAACCACGATTCTTTATCCAAAGTCAAATCTCGCTCGATAAGTTTTTCAGATCTATTTTTAATGTAATTTAAAAGAACAGCTTCATCCTTGGTGTATGTTGCACTAATAATTCTATTGTCCTCATAAATTACTAATAAAACTTCATTTTTTGGGTCTAATCTTGACATTATTCTTTTATCGTTTTTTATTTCATCAAAATACCTGAGAATTTTAAAAGGAATAGACGAAGTAAATGCTTTATAATTTGGATTAGGGTTTTTAACAAGTGACTCATCATTATATTTAAGTTTATCTAAATAAGCATAACGCGCAAAAAAGAAACTAAACCCTTTGCCGTCTTCTACCTTCCCTCTTACATTGTCGTTACTTTTTTTTCTATGCCAAACATGAGAGCCATTTTCATCTTTTATATTGACATCTATATTTTCTTCTTCCGGGGCATCTACTCTTATCCAAGCATCTAAAGTATTTTGGTTTGTTCCATCAAATCTAAATATCTTATCTGTTGTTTCTTTGAGATATACTAATTTTCTTTTCACTCTAACATCTCTTTAATCAATTAGATAAAAATATTTTTATCTTATATAGGATACCTAATATCAACCAACATGCCATAAAAGATAAAGAAAAGTTAATACCTTAATTTTATTGGGGCGTAGCCCCTTTGGTTTAATACCCCGCAGCTTGCTGCGGAAAACTGGGGGCGTGGGGGATTTGTTCCCCCACCATACGAAAAGATTTCAAAGTGCAATCTTTGATACCCAGGAGCTTGCTCCTGGGTTCTTCAATTGAAATATTATAACCTGAATTCCCTTTAAAAGATGTAACTACATCCGGCTTTTTTTGAAGGTTTTTACCATGTTGCCGTAACTTATCATAATAAAAGGAATTACAGAAACAACTTTTCTGGTGCTTTACTAAACGGGCTTGACATACTTTTAAGTAGTGTATAATATATATACACTACACAGGAGGATATTATGTCGTGTATAGTTCGTCAGAAATCGGGGAATACCGTGTATCTCTATGAGTCTTTCTCGTACCGGGATGACCGGGGAAGACCGAGAAGCAAACGACAAATTGTCGGAAAACTTGACAAGGACAATAAGCCGGTTTACAACGCACGGTATCTGGCGAGCCTGAAAGAACGGGGGCTGCCAATGCCCCCCAAAGCCTCTTATTCCGTTGAAGAGATTCGTGCTTCTTCTATAAAGCATGCGGGGCTCTTTTATTTTTTCTCAAAAATTGCCGAGACGACTGGTCTTTTCTCCGTACTACCGGAAGCCTTTCCCGATACTTGGGCTGATATTTTTGATCTTTCATGTTTCCTCGCCTCATCGGGAGAACCGATGATGTATTGTGAAGACTGGCTTGAGAAAACTGACGCCTTTCCCGCGCATCTTTCCTCGCAAGACATCAGCGCACTGCTTCAGAAACTGGGCGGGGAGGGACAGGACGCATTTTTCAGACTATGGGGAACGTACCGGCGTGAACGGGAATATCTTGCGCTTGACATTACTTCCATATCCTCATATTCGCATTTTATTCCGGACATGGAACACGGATGGGACGGGGAGAAGCTGCCGCAGGTAAACCTCTGTATGCTTGTCGGGGAGCAATCCCGCCTTCCGGTGTTCCGGATTGAGTATTCGGGAAGCCTGAAGGATGTCAATACGCTGGAAACGACCCTGGAAACCATATACCGCATAAGCGGCAGTAAGCTCCGGTTGGTGATGGACAAGGGGTTTTACAGCCTGAAAAACCTGAAAACCATGCTCAAAGGGCGCAAAACGAAGGGTTTTCTCATTTCCGTACCCTTCACGGCGGGGCTGGCGAAAAAAGCGGTGGTACGAAGCAAGGCGGATGCGGAAAACCCGGAGAACGCGATAGCCTGGGAGAAACAGAGCATACAGGGTTTTACTTATCGGGAAGAACTCATGGGGAAGAAGCTGTATGTCCATGTATATTACAACATGGTGAAAGCTGCGGAAAGAAAGAGTGGTCTGCATACGTTTGTGGGGAATCTCCTCAAACACGCAATAAAATACCCTGATGACTCAAAATACAAAGACCTCTATGACCACTATCTGTCAATGGGGAAAGAAAAGAAGACCGGGAAACTGCAGGTTGGTATAAACAAAGAAGCGGTCGCTCTTGAATACCGCTATGCCGGGTGGATGGTCCTAGCAAGTAACTGTTGTGCTTCCGCTGAAAAGGCTATAGAACTGTACCGGTTGAAAGATGTTGTTGAAAAAGGTTTCTACCGTCTTAAAAACTGTCTTGATACAAACCGCTTGCGCGTCCATAGCGACACCGCAGTCAGAGGGAAAATACTTATCAGTTTTATCGCGCTCATTTTACAGAGCTTTGTTCATAATGTCATGACGGTGAAAAACATGTACAAGGACATGACGATGAAAGAACTGTTTCGTCAGCTAGAAAAACTGCGGGTACAGTATATATGCGGTAACCGCATAGT
>JAIROG010000109.1 GCA_031257675.1 Treponema sp.
ACGGGGTGTACAAGGCGGCGATGAAATGCCGCCTTGCTTTTTAGGCGTGTGTCTGGCGCTCAGGCGGCTGCTTTTTCGTGTAGTGGTAATTGCAGGAAATAATCCGTATCGTCCGCTACCAAGGGGCGCTCGCGGGTGACGGCTGCCCGTTGCGTCCGTTAGCCGCGCATGGGCGTTCCCGCCGCTATACCTTCCACATTCCGAAACTCTGCGCTTCCATACGGCAACAACCTTCACGCAAGGAACACGAGCCGATGGCGTAGACCGGCTTGCCCGTCAAGGATAAAGCCGCTTCAGCGGCGATGGAACCAGAGTTTACGGCAAGAACCAGATCGCCCCGGCGGTATACAAAGAGCCGCTTTTCCGCGCGGAGGATTTCAAGATTCGGCTTTGACTGCAAATCCGGCTCCGCGCCGCGCAGTTTCAGCAGCGCCTTAACCGTGTTGAGCAACGAATTTGGGTTGCGCTGTTGCTCTTCCACGGTTGGAGCGTCCGCGCTTGGATCCACCGGAAGGTAGAGTTTGTCCGGTTCGGCTGTAGAAAAGCCCAGATTTTTGCCCTTGTTCCACTGCATGGGCGTACGGCTTCCGGTGCGGGTGTAGCCGCCCTCCTTGGTCGGCAGATACAGGTAGCGCATACCGATTTCATCCCCGTAATATAAGAAGGGAACGCCCGGCATGGTAAAGAGCAGCGCGTACGCCAGCGCAAGCTCCCGGCTCGACAAATTGCCGCTGATGCGCCCCGTATCGTGGTTGCCCGTGATCAGGCTGATATAGCCGATCTCCTTGACGCTTTCATACCACGGGAGATACTGGTCAAGGAAACGTTTTATATCGCCGTTCCCGTCCTTTTTGAAGAAGCTATTGTCATTGAAAGGGATCAAGTTGCCGTCCAACTGGTAATCCCGCATGAGACTCCGGTACCCGCCGCCGGCATGGTCAAGCAGAAAATCCATGTGAAAACCCGCGCCAAGCGCAAGCGGCGGATTGCTCCATTCGCTCACCAGAGCGGCTTCCGGGTAGTCGCTGTCCAGCATGGCGCGTACATCCTTCCACACTGCGGACGTACCGCTTTTTCGCTCGTCGTCAAACTTTACGAGAGAATCCGCCATATCCACTCGAAAACCGTCCGCGCCGGCATCCAGCCAGAAACGCATGACATCTTTGAGCGCTTCCCTTGTGGCGAGCGCGTCCGGGTGGCTGGCGGGAAGCTGCCACGGCTCACTGGGATTGAGGAACCCGTAATTCAGGGCGGGCTGGCATTTGAAGAAATTGATGATGTACGAAGCGTTGCGCGGCGCCTCGCCCGCGATAAAGCGCAGTCCGTCCACAGCCCACGTGAACCAATTGTCCGTCCAGATGTACCGGTTCCAATATTCATTCGGCGCTTCTTTTTTACTTTCCAGAAACCACGGATGCTCCTCGCTCGTATGCCCCGGCGCCAGATCGAGCAGAACATGCATGTTCCGCGCATGAGCTTCGGCAAAAAGCCGCTTCAAGTCTTCGTTTGTCCCATAGCGGCGAGCGGTCTTCTTGTAATCCCGCACATCATACCCCGCATCCTTAAAGGGCGAATCAAAACAAGGATTGAGCCACAATGCGTTGCACCCCACATCCTTGATATAGTCGAGTTTTTGAATGACGCCGTCAAAATCCCCGATTCCGTCTCCATTTGCGTCATAAAATGACTGCGGATAAATCTCGTAAAACACCGCGTCATCTAACCATTTTGGCATTTTTTCTCCTTAAAACGATGAGTTTGTTCCAAAAATTTTAAAACAAGCTCAGTATATATCTGAATGTATGAAAAATCAACATGATTTTAGTGAAAGCGCTTCAGGTTCCGGCGTCCGCGACGCGCTGCCGCCTATGACGCTAGTTCCGTGACATGGTTAGATTTAACGCGCGCAATTCGTTATATTGACAAAACGTTGTGAAAGGCATATACTTTGGACTTGTTCCACAATGCGAACTATGTTGATGTTTGTTTTGAAAATAAGATCGCTTGTGTTCAAATGGAGTTGTTATGTATGCTCTTGTTAGTCTGAGTTTTAAAAGATACTGGATATGTGTGGAATAGTAGGTTATATAGGATGCCGGGATGCGTTTCCCATTTTGATTAAAGGATTGTACCATCTTGAATACCGGGGATACGACAGCGCAGGCGTCGCTCTGGCCAACGGCGGCGAGATGAATATATACAAAACCAAAGGCCGTGTGTCGGAACTCGAGGCGTTTTGTAAAAACCGCGATGTTTCTGGAACAGCCGGAATAGCCCATACACGCTGGGCTACCCACGGCGAGCCAAACAATATCAACGCCCACCCGCATTATTCCGAATCGAAAAATATCGCCCTTATACATAACGGCATCATCGAGAATTATGTTGTGATCAAAGATCGGCTTATACAAAACGGCTGTCATTTCCAAAGCGATACCGACACCGAAGTGTTGGCGCAGTTAATTGAATATATCAAGGAACTGAATAACATTGATTTATGCGCCGCCGTACAATTGGCGTTAGGGCAGGTCATTGGGGCGTACGCTATCGCAGTCATGGAAAAAGGGCGGCCCGATCGGCTTATCGCGGCGCGTAAAAGCAGTCCACTGGCGCTTGGCGTTGGCGAGGATGAGTTTTTTATCGCTTCTGACGCCTCGCCGATAATCGAATACACCAACAAAGTGATATATCTGGAAGACGAAGAAATCGCCGTCGTCTATCGTCACGAAGCCCCGAAAATCGTCACCATCGGCAATATAGAAAAAACTCGTGAAATCATTCAATTGGAAATCAGCCTGAGCCAGTTGGAAAAAGGCGGTTATCCGCATTTCATGCTTAAAGAAATTTTCGATCAACCCCGCACACTGCGCGACTGTATGCGAGGACGCATCGACGCCGATTGCAAGCAGGTAGTGCTGTCAGGAATACGCGACCATAAAGAACGGTTTTGCAATGCCAAACGCATTATAATCCTTGCCTGTGGAACCTCGTGGCATGCGGGTCTCATCGGCGAATATCTACTCGAAGAGTTTTGCCGCATTCCGGTCGAAGTGGAATATTCATCGGAATTTCGTTACCGCAATCCTGTGATGTATCCCGATGACGTGGTTATCGCCATTTCCCAGTCGGGCGAAACCGCCGACACTCTTGCCGCCATTGACTTAGCGCGTAGAGCCGGGGCGTTTGTATATGGAATCTGCAATGTGGTGGGTTCGTCCATTGCCCGGAACACTCATTCGGGTTCATATACGCATGTGGGTCCCGAAATAGGCGTGGCTTCGACCAAGGCTTTCACCGCGCAATTGATGACGCTGGCTATGATGTCGCTCTGCATAGCGCGTGAAAAAAAGACCATATCCGAAGAGCGTTTTCTGAGGCTGTTGGAAGAACTGAACAGAATACCCGATAAGGTGGAACGAATTCTCCGCGCCGACGAGTCAATTAAAAACTTGGCGGGGATTTTCACGTATGCTCATAATTTCATCTATCTCGGACGCGGGTACAACTATCCCATAGCCATGGAAGGCGCTCTGAAACTTAAAGAAATATCGTATATTCACGCCGAAGGATACCCCGCCGCCGAAATGAAACACGGTCCAATCGCCTTGATCGACAGTGAAATGCCGGTAGTGGCTATTGCCACCGACAACGAAATGTACGAAAAAGTTATCAGCAACATACAGGAAGTCAAAGCCCGCAACGGACGTATCATTGCCATTGTAAGCGAAAACGACGCCGCGATGAAAGATATCGCCGACTATGTGATTGAAATTCCGGCGACCGAAGATTGTTTCGACCCGTTGCTGACTGTCATTCCTCTGCAACTTTTGTCGTACCATATAGCCGTAACAAAACGGCGTGATGTGGACAGACCGAGAAACCTTGCGAAATCGGTTACCGTCGAGTGAAATGTCAGAATCTGAAAGCGCCTTTTTTGCTTGCCTTTCGGCTTTTTTAGCGGTATTTTTATAACTATGGGTAAAATTAAAACGGCTCTAGAAATAGCGCTGGAGCGCACCGAGTCCATTAAAAGTGATAAAGCCGCCATTGAACAGTTTGAAGTGAAGCAGACAGGGCGACGTCTTGCAAATTCCTTTTTGGAAAACCCCGAAAAGAACGCGAAGTTGCTTGAAGACGCTATAAAAGACGCCTCAAAGGAACAAAAAACAAGCCTCAAGGAAGGCATGTTTGAAACGCTTTTGTCCCGCATAACCCTTCCGGTTGCAAAAGAAGACGAATCGCATCTGTGCGCCATAGGAAAAGGCTTGCAAGCCGTTATTAAGAGCAACCATTTCCACAACGCGTACCGTCACATGCTGGACATCCTGTCCCGTTACCTTGATGAAAACGCCCAATACGAGGATGCCGTCAAACGACAATATGAGCCGAGGCTCCGAAAGAAGGAAGCCGAGCTGTCCAAGCGGTATGGACAGCCGGTAAAACTTGATCCTTTTCAGGACCCGGAGTTCGTCTCTTTTTACAGGCAAACCATGGAAGCGTTCAAGGCGAGCTATCAGGTTGCTGTGGACGAGGCGCGTCAGGAAGCTGTGGAAGCGTTTAAAAACACGCCCGCGTAAGCGGTTATGGCGTTGGTTTTGCCAAACTCCAATGCAATGGAAACGCCCCCAAAGGGCGCATCCGAAAATCATCCCAATGTCTTGAGCGCTTCACGCAATTCGGGGTCGCGCGTGTAATAGTAGTCTTCCAGTTCCTGCGGCGATAGACCTATGAGTTCGTGACTCATGTAGTGTATCCACGTGTCTTCATCGGTTACGGACAGATCGTGCTTGCGGCACCAGAAATCGGGCTGTATGGGCAGTTGCTCCCGCTTGTCGTAGAAGTATTTGTAGTCATGCACCGCGACTTTCAGATCGCAACGCGGGATGCCTTTCTCAAGGATGATCTGGGCGAGAAAATTTATCGTGCGCCCCGAATCGAAAATGTCGTCAATCAAAAGCACTTTGTCCCCGATGCGAAGGTGCGCCGGATCGTATGTCCAGCCTTCCACTTTTATATTTTCCGCTGCGCGGACATCGGTGTAGGATCGGGCGACAACCGCCGCATAGTACACCGGTCTGCCGCTCTTGCGCACGGTCTTGAAATATTCGCTTATCACATTCCCCATGTAGGCGCCTCCCCGCAGGGAGACATAGATAACGTCTGGAATAAATCCTTCGGTGCAAATGCGGCAAGCCAGCTTAAGCGCGTTGTTCCGCACCACGTCATAGGGAAGAAATTCTTTGTGCATAAAAGCCCTCTTTTAATTAAGATTTATTGGCATTTCGCCGATTATAAATTATCGGCGGAAAGACGGTGCGGAACATGGAATGTTGCGGTGGTTGTCACTAGATCATCACTGCGGCATCCCTGACATCCAGACGCACCGTCTTTTTTTTTAATACGTTATACACGATGTGGAATGATTTTGCAACATGCGTATGCCGCGCTTCACGCCGCTTCCTATTGCCATAATCAAGAAAATAGTGGATAATAACCCATGTTTCAACCCTTAAAAACAACAAAGATCGCCATAGCGGTTTTCGTCCTCCTCGCGAGCGCGTTTTTGTGCGCGCATCGTGTCCTTTTTTCGCAGGACGACCTTGACGCAAGCCGGCGAAACGATATGCCGTCTGATAGATTTGCCGTAAAAATAGCCGTTTTAGGACCGGGAGACGAAGTTTTTTTCTGGTGGGGGCATCTCGCCCTCATCATAGAAGATGCTGTGACGGGCGCCCAGACATTCTACGATTGGGGCGTTTTCTCCTTTGAGAGCGAGGATTTCTTCAAGAATTTCGCTTTCGGCAGGCTTATCTACCTGTGCGCGGCATCTCCCGCCAAACGCAGCTTTGACCAGTATATCCAAACTAACCGCGATATAGTTGTGTACACGCTCAACCTTTCGCCTGAAACAAAAGAAGAGATACGGCGGTTTGCGGAAAACAATATTCGTCCCGAAAACCGCAGCTATTACTACCATCACTTCAAAGACAACTGCGCCACCCGCATTCGGGATATTCTTGATATGGCGGTGGATGGGCAATTCAAGGCCGCTTTCGGCGATGCGCCGGGCAGGTATACCTTGCGCCAGCATGTCAGGCGGCACACATGGTTTTCGCCGTTTTTCGACTGGTTCCTCAATGTTCTCATGGGACAGGACATTGACGTTCCCCTTACCGTGTGGCAAGAGATGTTTCTGCCTGCCGAGGTCGGAAACCGCATCGCCGATTTCACCTATGTTGACAAAGACGGCGCCACGCGGAAGCTGGTCGCCTCCGTTGAGACGCTTAACAAAGCCGTCAATCGTCCGCCTGTCTTGGACAAACCGCGCAGACAGTGGGTCAGCGAGCTTGTTTTGGGCGTTTTTATCGCTCTTTCACTCGTTTTTTTCGATATGTTGCAAAAGAGCAAGCCCCGGCTGGGGCGCTGTTTGTGGGGCTTGAGTCAAAGCGTTTTGGGGCTGTTCTTTGGCGTTGTAGGGCTTATTCTCTTTTTTATGACCTTCTTCACCAATCACGATTACACGTATCACAACGCGAATATCATCTATGTTAATCCGCTCTGGTTCATAGCCGCAATGTCGGGCGTCATCTACGCTTTCACCGCATCCGAAAAAAAACGTTATGCAGCGTTGCACATCCTCCGCGCCTTTTGGACGTATGTGTTTTTGGGCGGCGCCCTCACCATGGTCATAAAGCTGTTTCCCGGCTTTTACCAGCAGAATCAGGTTACGCAAGCCTTGGTTATGCCTTTTGCGTTTGCACTGAGTTTTGCGGGCGGCTGGATTAAGCGGGCGAAGCGTCCGAAGCGGGGCGGTCAAGCGTGAGCCGCTTGCTTCGATCCATGCAGAGAGAAAAACCGTTCAGAATTTGAACGGCTTGTGGTTGAACGCAGGCAAGCGCCGTTGCGCCGTTCTGCGCGGCAATGTAAAAATCTTGCTTGCGGGTAAGCTCGGCGATATTCCTTCATTGTAATTAAACCTTACAGGCGCCAAAACCCCGCTCTATTCACGACGGGCGTACCAACACTCACCGCCGTCCTTGACGACAGGCGCCGCAGGACTCAGGCGGGCGGCAAAGCGGACGGAGGAGCGCGAATGAGAGATTGGCAAAGTCTAGCGCATACAAATCGGGAATGCAAGCGCCGCATCATGAACGCGCCAAAGTATAGGATGAAAATTCTATAGGGGAAGGCGAAGAAGCGTATAGGACAAATTTTAAGGGGTCCATGCCGGTGTAAGGGCATGGCGCTGTTAGAAGGACATGCGGCGCCGGATCACATCCACATGTGCATGCCGGTTCCGCCGAAATACAGTATAGCGATGACTATCGGGCGTTTGAAAGGAAAAAGCGCAATACGGATAGAAATTTTGAAGGCGACGAAAGAGTTTGCGAATAAGAATTTCTGGACCCGAGCGTATTGTGTGAGTACGGTGGGATTGAACGAACAACAAATACGGGACTACAAAAAAAGAACTTGACACCTTTAGAAATACGGTATACACTATTCTTCAATAAAATAACCTTTTGTTTACACTACGGCAAACAGAAGGGAGCAAGGAGGCTGTAATGGCTAAAGTGGAATTGAAAGGTATTGGCAAGGTTTATGACGGTGGCGTACGCGCCGTAGACAACGCCAATATCGTAGTCGAGGACAAAGAATTTGTCGTTTTGGTAGGTCCGTCGGGATGCGGGAAATCAACCACGCTTCGTATGGTCGCGGGGTTGGAAGATATTTCCGAAGGCGAGTTGTACATCGACAGCGAGCTTATGAATCAAGTGCCGCCCAAAGACCGGAATATCGCTATGGTGTTCCAGAATTACGCTCTGTATCCGCACATGACCGTGTACGAAAACATGGCGTTTGGGCTTCGCATCAAGAAAGTTCCCAAGGATGAAATCGACCGCCGCGTACGCGAAGCCGCAAGAACATTGGATATTGAACAATTCTTGGAACGCAAACCCAAGGCATTGTCGGGCGGTCAGCGTCAGCGTGTCGCAGTGGGACGCGCCATTGTCCGCAACCCTAAGGTATTCCTGTTTGACGAGCCTTTGTCAAACCTTGACGCGAAACTTCGCGTAACCATGCGTAAAGAGCTTTCTGAACTCCACCTCAAGCTCAACGCCACCATGATCTATGTCACCCACGACCAAGTGGAAGCCATGACTATGGCAAGCAAGATCGTCGTTATGAAAGACGGCAAAGTGCAGCAGATCGGCGCCCCTCTGCAACTGTACAATGAACCGGTCAACAAGTTCGTCGCGGGCTTCATCGGTTCCCCGCCCATGAACTTCCTGTCCGTCAAAGTGGCGGAAAAAGGCGGTTCCATTGCGCTTCAAGAAGAAGCCTTTGAAATTAAACCCGATCAGAGCCATGTTGACGCGCTTAGGAAATATGTTGGCAAGGAAATCTTCTTTGGCATCCGTCCTGAAGATTTGCTCTTCTGTGAAAAACCTGCCTCCGAAAGCAACATGTCGCTCAAGATTAGCGTAGTTGAGCCGCTCGGCGCAGACATTCATCTGTGGCTCACAAGTGGAACTCAACCGCTTGTCGCTCGCACCGAAGCTCATTACGCCTTCAAGGTCGGTGATACGGTCAACTTTACGCCGCGTCTCGAAAAAGCCCGGTACTTCGATAAGGAAACCGAGTTTTCTATTCTCACAACCGAATAAATCACTCGGCGCCATTCAGAGCGGGGCGACGCCTTCGCAAAGAAGGAGCGTGGGAGAGAATAGTTTTTGTTTAATCAAGACCCTCCGTAGGGAGGGTCTTCTTTTTATATGAGAGGAGATGATAAAGATGACATTTTCTGAAAGAATGAAGCGGTTCGCCTCAAAAATTGGCGATGCCACGCAGGATTTTGCTTCAAAAGCGGGAGATACGGTACAGAGTGTTGGCGAAAAAGGCGTCTCGGTGTCAAAAGAACTGCTCAATACGGCTCAATATCTAGGAACCAAAGGGTTGCAAGCGTCAAAGGAGCTTGTCAGTAAAGCCGGCGACAAAGCTCAAGACATCGGTGAAAAAGGCAAACTGACTCTTGAAATTAAAAAGCTCGAATTCAAAGCGCAAAAGCTCACCGCGCAGCTTGGCGCGGAGGTGTATACTGCGCTTGTTGAACAGAAACTGGCCAGCGTCAGCCTCTCAACGCCTGTCGTAAAGGATATCCTCTATGAGCTTGACGCGATCCAGAAGGAAATCGACGGGAAGGAAGGGGAATTAGAAAAGCAATAGTTCGCATGCGCCGTATGCTCGCGCAGTCAATTCGCATTCTTGACAAATTTGCAGAATATTTTTTCAAGGAAAACAAGTGGGAGGGGTTGACAAAAAGAGAGGCGTGTGATAGAGTGAAGGCTCTCTTGAAAAGAGAGAGGGCGAGTGGGAAGGCGGAGGCTTTTCCGCGCG
>JAIROG010000123.1 GCA_031257675.1 Treponema sp.
CAATCTCGGCGGACACATCCAAAGCGCCCTCAAGAAAAGAATGTTCGTAGGCAAGCAACGGCATAATCCTAAAAACAGTTTCCGCCGCCACATCGCCAAAGCCCAATTCAACGCCGGCGCTAAGCCCCAATCCTTCTTCTTCCTGCGCCGCGGCAAAACCGCATGTCAACAGCAAGGCGAGCAATACAAACAGAATCTTCTTCATTAAAAGACTCCTTTCAAAAAATATTCTCAAGGCGTACGCCTTGAAAGAGTATACACATACCCCCATGCGTATAGGATAGTAAGTCGACGTTTTTTTGTCAAGTAGGTTAAAAAATTTATAGGCATTGTTTTTTGACGGAGAATGTGGAGGCGCATCCCATTGACGCGCTATGAGAATCGCCGTTTGCTCGGCGTGAAAGGGGATCGCCGCTATAATTTCCACTTTCACCGGAGAGCTTCACGTCCCGCACCGGGATGATGCCGTTCCGGGTGTGAGACACGCCATTGATGACCTGAACGCGCGAGTCGCCCTGTTTTACGGTGAGTTCATTGGCATCCCAGAACATTTGCCGTAGCGGACTGATAGCCCGTTCCGCAGTGCGTCAAGGTTGCGCCGGGCGTTGGGAATGGCTTGTAAACCGTGTTTCCAGCCGGAGCGCATGCAGTCTTTGTTGTAATAGCGGACGGCGCCCCGGCAAAAACGCGCCGCAACGTCATTGGGATTGAGACTGATGGCTTGAGTGTAATCCGCTGCCGTCTTGTCGTAGTCCTCTTTGTTACGGCAGGCGACGCCCCGGTTATTGTACGCCTCCGCGTCATTGGGTTGCGTCTAATGGCATGAGCGTAGTCCGCTATGGTTTTGACACTCTTTCTAGAGTTATTTCGTGTTCCACAGTCTGGACAAAGCCTGATTTGTTGGAACAGTTTCTATATACAGCATACAGCGGAATTGGCGGTGAAACAGCATCAACGATTGGAAGCGTTCGTCTCGCTTCCAATTACTTTTAACCGTTTTTCTATTAGAGTTGTTCAATAACTTCAGTTATTGAACAACTCTAATAGTCCTGACAAACCGCCCCTCCCGCCGAAATGAAAATCCACCTCTGCGAATCCTTCTTCCATCCTGAGCCTTGCCCCCTGCGCCGTATTCCCCCACCCGGTGTACTTGGCTTTTCAGAGAGCATGACATGAACGAAAAAATTCTGTGGACCACAGTTTAGCCGATTGCGGCGGGGGACACCTAATTCGATGTTCGTCGCCGTCTTGCAATGATCTTATATGGCGGCGTCATTGATAAATTTTGCCAAACGCCGCCGCGACCCGCAGGCGCCACTGGCGCAGCGCTTAGATTTGCGAACTGTCCGTATCGAAAACCGTACCGCCCAAACCCCGAACCGTAACGCCGGCGCGGTACTTTTGCAACGCCCGCTTCTCCCGCTGAAGTTCGGGGAAAGAGTATAACGTCTCGCCCGTTTCGCTGACGCTCACATCCGGCCGGCTGTACGCGCCTATTTCCTTGATGAGTTTGTACCGGGCTTTTTCGAGGTTTGCGGGATGGGCTTCCGGCGTATTCGCCGCCGCTATATCCGCGCTTCGCACATTATATGGAAACGACCACACCCGGCTAAACGCTATTTTCCGTAAATTTTCAATCGCAACCGCCTCGTTGCCTTTCTTCACCTTGCGGGCGCGCAACGCCGGAATAAGCCAGAACAGCGCCGAGAAAACCAGCGGAACCACGCCCAATCCAATGGTTATGACCGGCAAAGGATTTGACGAAACGCCGGTAAGCAAGGCGTAGGTGATGCCGTAGAGATAGGAGGCGGCTTCTCCTGTGGCGTGTGAAACAAAATGGGACACTTTTTCTCCGTTTCTCGCAATAGCCGTTACAATGCCGACCACGCCTGTGTTGAGCGCGTTGTACAAATAATACCCGCCGAAAAGCACGTTCACGCCGTTTATGATGCAGAACCACGTGTTCATGCCGGTTTTATTCGCGGAAAACCGCTCGGGCAGTTTCATGGGACTAGACCCACCGAAGGAATGATCTCTGACATCGAAACGCGCAAGCAACTCATCGAAGCGGTAAATAATAGTACCGTCATCGGTGGCTTCCGGGCTGCCGCCAAATTCCGCGCAATACGCGGAGATGGCTTCTTCCGCCTCAGGCTGTTTTTTCCCCGTAAGCATGATGAATTCGGGCAGGGAAATGACGCCCTTGTTCGCCTGAAGGCAGGCTATGACCGCCTGCTTTTCCTTGGTTTCCCAGTCCGCGTTCGGGTTCCCGTCGCCGAACACAAAGGAGAAAATCGCTTTGTGCAAAGGGCGCGAATTGGGGCGCCGCCGCCTGCTTCCATAATAAGAGGGATCGAGCGATTTAGTCAGTTCGGAATAGAACCAAATGCGCATGATAAAATTGAATATGCCGCTTGCAAAGTAAAGCCCGCCTCCGCCTCTGTCAGAACGGCTGCCCGAACTGTTGGAACCGCCTCCCATGGAAATCACCAGCGCCGCAAGGGCGAGGAGCATGAAAAGGGCGAAATACCCTATAAGCATGACCATGATCCACACTTTGAAAAGCCATGACGAGATAATTGTTACACCCTTGCCTATCTTCTCAAGAAGATTTTTCATAAACACGCCAGCGCCCCGGTATTTGCTTCTGAATCCCCGCGGGAAGGAATAGAGAATCTCTCCGGACTCGGTCACCTGAAGCCGCGCCGAATATTCGTCAGCGACTTTCGGCATAAGGTCTTTAACCGCAACGAGGGGAAGCCCTGTTCTCCCGACAATATCCGCAACGGTTGCGCCGGTCTTTTGCTTTTTGCACGCCTCCGTTATCTTCCGGTACGCGACTCTATCGTCGATTTTTCGCATTCGCTTCATGTTATCCCTCCGTATCAGCGGCGCCGTTTGCCCTCAAGAGGACGCCGTTCTTAACAATTTTTCGCATTATCAATATCGCCTTCCAAAATCCTTGCAAGCGTAATGTTTATAAAATAATCGTCAACCAGTTTGTTCACCTTGCTCCATACCCTATGGCTTAGGCAGGTGGATATTCTCTCACAGTTTCCGGCGCGTTTGTCGCACGGAACGGTCTCCATCTCTTCCCCCGACGCTTTCAGTATGGATTTGAGCGTTATCTCCTCAAGCGGTTTCTCAAAGAAAAATCCTCCGCCCGGTCCGCGGACAGACGCCACAATGCCGGCTTTGCGGAGCTTGAAAAATATCTGCTCCAAAAATATGGGGGAGATGCGCTCCTGTTCCGACAACGTGTTGATGGATACGGGCCCGCCGTCTTTCCCCAATTGGGCCAACGCCAATGTCGCCCGTAAGGCGTATCTGCCGCGGGTGGTAATTTTCACTAAAACCTGCCTTGCTTAAGGATACGTCCATTATACAGCATATAAAAAAAAATGTCATGGGCGCTTCAATGCTATTGCATAAAAACCATAAAAAAAATATAATAGCGGCTCAAAAGGAGTACAAGATGAAAAGATTGGCAATAATAGCTTTTTTGGCTTTAGCAGTTTGCGCGGGCAGTTTGTTCGCCGAACATCCCGGCGGATGGGGCATTGGCTTGCAGGGCGGCTGGGCCGGCGGGGGTGGCGGGGGCGGACTTACCCTTAAAGCGCCTAAAGTGCCGGTTTACTGGACGATAAACCTCAACCCTGGCTGGATCAGCGTATCGGGTGACTACTATTTTATTGACAAGGCTCTGGTAAGCGGCGCGGCCGGTACGCTTGGTTGGTACCTTGGACTGGGCGGCTATGTTAATATCGCTTACGACCACAACGTGGGTTATGGTTATAATGGGTGGTACAGTCATAACTATTGGTTCGGAATCGGCGCGGAAGTTCCCATAGGACTTTCATGGTTGCCCCTGAATTTCCTTGAGTTGTACCTTCAGTTGGTTCCGCATATAGGTATTGGAATCTACGATAATGGCGTCGGACTTTGGCCAGGCGTTGGCGGAAGTTTAGGCCTCAGGTTCTGGTTCTAGCGTAAGAAAATGTAAGAATGAGAAACAAAATTATTCTTAAAGCTGAAGACCTTGACGGGTACCTTATGGAAAGCGATAAAATACAGCTTTCCAGGGTATCCGCGTTGTACCAAGAGGCGCTCGCCTGTTATGACGCCGCCATTTTAGGACGGAAGCAAGAAGAAAAGCTCATTTCGTTGTACAACGAAATGGGCGGCATTATGCAGGAAATCTGCAAGGATGAAAAGAATATACGGGTATATTCCTTTGTTACGCCGCATGAAAGCCATGCCCAGGTGTCCCGGCTTATTTCAAAGCTGAGGGATGTCAGGACGGGGCATGAGGAATTCATCTATTACACTCAACATGCGTATGAACTGCTTTTCAACATGGCGTACGGAATGACCGCTGGAGGGGTTGACAAAAACTACTTTTTCATCAAAACGCCGGTTACGGCGCCGGTGCAGAACTACGCGGTTCACAAAATTTCCAATATTGATGACAGGATTATGAATACGGTTATGTGCGTCATGCTTCGCGGGGCGCTTCTTCCGTCAATGATCATGTCAAAGGAAATTCAGGAATATTCTTCGGAAGGGTACGTTACGCCGTTCGCCCTTTTCAAGATAAGCCGTGACGATACAAAAAAAGAAAACAACATGGAGTACATCCTTGACCTTGACCGCTCCTATTTTGATCTTGAAGCGCTAGACGGCAAGGACCTTGTATTCGCGGATCCCATGAACGCGACGGGCGGAAGCCTTGTTACGGTGGTCAAACACCTGCTTTCCCAGGGCGTCAAGCCCAAGTCCGTGCAATTCTTCAACGCGATAGCGGCGTTGAAGGGCGCGCTCCGCGTGGTGCGGGCGTTGGACAACTGTCAGGTGTTCACGCTGTGGATGGATCCCGTGCTGAACGATTCCGCGTACATTATGCCCGGGCTTGGCGACGCGGGCGACCGCATCAACGGCAAGGACGCCGCGGGAACGGGACAGCGCAATATCATGCAGCTTATAGCGGACTACGGCTCAAATATAGCCCACCTGTACCGCAGCCAGTTGCGGGAGATAGAAGCGACAGTGCTTAACCGGTAGCGCGAGAAGCGGAGGTTGAAATGTGTACTATGAACGACGGCATGCGCCTGTTTTTTAAACTCCGCTTTTTTCCGCTCCTTTTTTTTTTATCGACCCCGCTCTCATTCCCGTTTTTTTCCTGTGTCAGCAACGCGATTTCCGCAGAAGAATATTTCGCTATCGGTATGGCGTATTTCGATATGGGAAAATACGCCGAAGCCGAGTCGTGGCTGATAAAAGCCCGTTCCACAGAAAAAACCGTAACCGCTTCGGACTACAATTTAGGACGGATAGCGTTTGAGACAAAGCGGTACGAAGAGGCGGCGCGGTATTTTGAGCGGGTGCTGGCAAAAGACGCTGACAATGTTCAGGCGCTCAAGGCCGCGGCGTACGCCCGAATCAAAACCGGCGATCTGGACAAAGCGGAAGCCTATTACAGCCGTACGCTTGAGTTGGCGCCTGAAAGCGCCGACAACGGCTATAATTACGCGCTGGTGCTGTACGCCTTAAAAAAATACGGCGACGCGGAGGAAATTCTCGTGCGGCGCCCGGTGGTGTTGCGGGAAAACAAAGACGCCCTGTTGCTCTATGCGCGGACGCAAAAGGCGCAGCGCAAACCCGAAGCGGTTGATTCCTACGCGCTCTGGCTCGCGGACAACGATGATCCGCAGGCGCGGTACGAATACGGCGTTTGCCTTGAGTATACGCAGCTTTACGCTCTCGCTCTTGAAACGTACCGCGCCGCGTATAGGGCGATGCTGGCGGACAGCAAAAATCCCACAAAACCGGAGGCGCGTTTCGCCATCGCCCGCGTGTTGCTCATTGCGGATAGTGACAACGATGAAGGAATCGCCGAGCTTGAAGGCGCAATCGTGGATGGTTTCACGGATTTTGACGCGGTGAAACTCATGCTGACAGAAGACTCCATTTCCGAAACGCGCAAGGCTGACATCCAGCGCATCATCGACAACCCGCCCAGTCAGGCAAGCGAGGAGCCTCTGACTGCGGAAGACGCCGGCGCGGCAAAAAATGCCGCGGAGCAACCTCTGGAACCGGTTGCGGGTGAAGCGGCTGCCGCTCCTGTCAATGAAACGGAACCTTCCGAAAAAAACCCTTGATTTCAAAGACATCTTCCAGCAATTCTTCTTTCAACATGTCTTCCGGCGATCCAAGAACAAACGCCTCACGCGCCGCGACGCCAACCCTGTCCGCATAAAGGCTGACAAGAGACAGATCGTGGAGCGTTACAAGGGCTGCGGCTCCCCGCGCGGTGAGTTTTCTTACAAGATCCATCACCAAAAGCGCGTATTTTGGATCGAGGTTGCTCGCCGGTTCGTCAAGCAGGATGAGGTTCGCCCCTTGCGCCATGGTTCTGGCAATAAGCGCGCGCTGAAATTCGCCGCCTGAAAGTTCGGTTATTGATTTTTCCGCAAAATGCGTCAAATCCGCTTCGGCAAGGGCTTTTTCAACAGCTTCTCTGTCAGCTTTTGTCTCTTTTCCCCACAAACCGCGTTGATGAAAGCGTCCCTGGGCGACCATTTCCCGAACCGTGAGAGACCAGTCAGCAAAACCTCCCAATCTATTTCCCTGAAACAGAAAACTCAAAAGCCCGGCGCGTTTTTGCGGCTTCAATGCGCGAGGATTTTTTCCATCAATGAGGACGCGCCCTGAAAGCGGCTCTTGCAGTCCGGCTATGGTTTTCAACAGCGTTGTTTTTCCGGCGCCGTTGGGTCCTATGAGCGCCAGCAATTCTCCCTCTCCTATGACGCCATTGATATTTTTGAGAACGGTTTTGTTTTTGTATCCAACGTATAGTTCCTGCAATTCAAGCAAAACCTGTCACCTCCCATGCGCCGCGCCGCTGTTTTTGGCAAGCAGAAATAGAAAGAACGGCGATCCGCCCAGCGCGGTGATGATGCCGATGGGAATTTCGAGCGGCGGAAGAACGGAGCGGCTTGCAATGTCGGCGATCAGAACCATGAGGGCGCCAAAGAGAGCGGATGCCGGCAACAGGCGTTTGTGAATCGAGCCGGTAAAAAGACGCGCCACATGCGGAGCCACAAGCCCTACAAAGCCGATGACTCCGCATACGGAAACCGTTGCCGCGACAGCGAGAGACGCGCCCAGAATCACCGTAACACGAGCTTTTTTTACATTAAGTCCGAGGCTTTCTGCTGTTTCATCGCCCTGTAGGAGCAGATCCATGCCCCGTGAGGACAGGAAGATGACGAGCGTTCCGGCGAGCGTCACGGGCAATGCGGACAAAACGGCGCCCCATGAGACCGCAAGGCTTCCCAACGTCCAATAATACACCCGCTGAAAGCCGCCGTCTTTCAGGATGAGCAAAAAGGAAAGCGTACTCGAGCACAGGGCGCTGACAGCGGAGCCTGCCAAAAGAAGGTTTGTCGCGGAAGCTATGCCGGCGGCGCGGGAGATCAGCAGAGCGGCGAAAACCGAGGCGAGACTGCCGGCAAAAGACGCCGCAGGCACGAACAGCGCCGCGCCTGCGTACAATGCGCCGCCTGCGGGAAACATCATCGCAACGCCCGCGCCTAAGGCCGCGCCGGAAGATGCGCCTATGATGAAGGGGTCGGCGAGCGCATTGCGGAACACGGCTTGAAAGCCCGCGCCTGAAACGCCGAGGCAGGCGCCGACGGCTGCGGCAAATACAACGCGGGGCAGACGCAACCTAAGCAACACCGTCAGCGCAAGCTCGCGGTTTTCCGGGTCTTGAAAAAGCCCGCCAAGCCGCAAGGAACCGAACGCCAAGCCAAGCAGACTCGCCGTTATGAGGCAAAAGACAAGCGCCGGCGCAATTTTTCTCATTTTTTTATTATTGCGGGTAGTTACGGATGCAATATCCGCGCAATAGCGGCGACCGCGTCCGCCAAACGCGGACCGTAACGGTAGATCGTATCAGCGTCAATAACCGCGATTCGGTTGTTTTTCACTGCGGAAACGGTTCTCCATAATGGGCGCGTTGTTACATCAACGCCATGATCGCTCCCCATGAATATCCACTCAGGATCGAGAAGCAACACCTGTTCAAAACTCACGGTCATCCACCGGGTATTTTGGTTGGCAAAAATATTCCTGCCGCCCGCCCGTGTTATCGCTTCGTTGACAAACGTATTGCCTCCGCTCGTCATAAGCGGCGAGTCGTAAAGCTCCCAAAACACTTTCGGCGCTTTTTTGCCCCGCGTCCGTTTTTCAACCTGCGCCAGATTCTCTTTCATGCGCTGTACCACAAGGTCCGCGTTTTGCTCACGCCCCGTAAACCGTCCTACGATCCCTATCACCGCATACACCTCTTCAAAATTACGCGGCTCAAGGGCAAAAACCATTACGCCGAGTCCTTCCAGAAGCGGAACAAGCCGCTGGTGCATGTCCGCGGATACAAACGTCAGATCGGGTTTGAGCGCCGCAATGGATTCTACGCTCACGGTTGCGCCGGAAAATCCTCCGACAATGGGAACAGACAACGCAGCGGCGGGATAATTGCAGTACCCGGTTCTGCCCGCGACCTGTCTGCCCGCTCCCACGGCAAACAGAATCTCCGTCGCCGCCGGAGAAAGACTTACGATCCGTTGCGCCGCTCTTTCAAAGACGATCTTCCGTCCCAACGCGTCGACAAGTTCCGTCTGCGCATGGAGCGGCGCATGGAGCGAAAAAAGAAAGCACAACAAGAATGAAATTCTGTTTTTCATAACCGGCTCCTTTGGAATACAGCTAGACTTTCAATGTGCGGCGTTTGCGGGTAAAAGTCGTAGAAGGCAAGCGAAGAAAGCGCATAGCCGCTTTTCACCAGCGCTTCGCTGTCCCGCGCAAGGGTGGACGGATTGCAGGACACATACGCAAAAACCGGCGCATAAGGCGCGGCGCCTTGTGCGCAAAGCCACGCCCGCACCCCGGGCGAAAGCCCTTCCCTCGGCGGATCCGCTATAATAAAACCGTAACGGTTTTTATTGCCCCTCGCCCAACCGTCTGCGGAAACCGCATAACAGGTTCCGCCTCTGCCGGCGGCCGCGCTGATGTTGCCGCGAGCGAGGCTCAAAGCGGCTTTGTTTTCCTCAACCAGGTCTAGACTTTTGAAGCAGCGCAAGTCTTGCAAAAAAGCGGCGAAAGTTCCCACTCCGCAGTAAATGTCCGCGGCAAGCGGCGCCGCAAGCGGCGCGGCGCCGGCTTCTTCCGCAACGGAAACCACGTCTTTAATAAGCGTTTCAAGCGCGGACGCATTGCTCTGGAAAAAAACGCCCGCGTCCAACAAAAGCCTTTTGTCCAGAAGAACAACAGACCCGCGCTCGTTTTTCCCTTCCATTAAAAACGTATCTTTATATGAATAAACCGTCCAGCGGTCTTTTTCAACCGGCGGCGTGACTCTCTTTTCCGCAAGCGCCTTGTTTACGCCCTCATCGGCGACAGGACACGCGGCGACCTGCACTATCTCATCACTCTGTTTCATCTTAAAACCGGGAAGCGAAGACCTGAATCGGTGGAACTGTACGCGATTGCGGTACCCAAAGCCTTTGGATCGCCTGATCTGTACGGCGGGCGGCGCCTTAAAGCCCCCAATGCGGACAAAGGCGTCTTTCAATATGGCGGCTTTTTCCTCAACCTGCGTCTCATAAGCAAGGTGTTGCAGGGAACATCCTCCGCATTGTCCGGCAAGGGGGCAGACGCAGGGCGTCCTGAACGGCGACTGTTCCTCTATGCAGAGCAACTCAGCCGTCCCCCACCCTTTATGCATTTCTTGGACCCTGACTGTCACCCTGTCAAGCGGCGCGGTCTTATCGACAAAAAATTTCTGCCCGTTGTGCGACAGAATTCCCGCCCCATTTGACGCGATGCGTTCAATCTGCGAAGTAAAAACCTCATGGTTTTCATTTCGCCGCGCATTTTTCAGATTTCTCATTTTTTTTATTCTATGGTTCGGGACTCGCTTTGTCAATGGGACGAGATGCAGGTAAATAACGGCGGACATTGAAAAGAACAAAAATGGTTAAAAGAGCCTAATGAACCGCCCCGCCCCTCTGGGCGGGGGTGTCTTAAGATTGTTGTTTGAGAGATTAGAATAATTCCAATCGCTTTCTCTGAATTTGTTTGCATTCTCTTTCCGCGCCTTGTGATTTCACCTAATTTGACATCGCCTCCTCATCCCCATGCTTGCCCGCCACTCCAAAAC
>JAIROG010000015.1 GCA_031257675.1 Treponema sp.
AGGGCGAGAAGCTGCGGCTCAAATCCGGCATCGGGGCGCAGGCGCGGATCATAACCGAACAGGACACGGTTATGCGCATGCTGTTGAAAAAACTTGATTTTATTAACTGAGACAATCCCCTTTTACCCGCGTATGCCGCTTCCATTGCGGCTATGCAATCTGCCCGCCTTGCAACGCCGTTTCTTTCGATTTCTGATTATCGCAAAAACAAACTCAGTTTGGAGGAGCAGTACGGATGCGATAGTGAATGACTGCGGTTGTATCACGGATTGCTGCGCGGAAATGAAAATGGCGGTTCCGTGTTTTAGTTTTCAGGCGGGGGAGAGTGGCGAGGCGTTGCGAAAGCCTCGCCGCCTCATGGCGCCTGCTGGGAGCGCGGCGTCAGCCGTTCACAAATACCGCTTGGGATCTTCGCCATGCACCAGCGCGTACAGCTCAACCAAGCCTTTTGCGGGGCTTGCTGAGATTTTTCCAAGCAACACCTCTTCTATCTGGAAAAGCCCAACTTCGCTTGACATTTCAACCTCAATGCGTATGGGGTGTTCCTCTCCCTTCAAAATACGTACATTTTCAATGGAATTGGCTGAATACCGGTGGATGTCCCCCGCTTTTGGCGCGCCGGCAAGGAACATGGGGATGCGGGCGCGTCCTTTGGCCATATCGCAACCGTCGGCAATGAGAACGATTCCCGCTTCCAGGGAGTAGACCGAGCGGTTGCCCATGTGTCCGGCAATCGCTTCCAGCGCGAGGGAACGGATCACAACCCGCCTTTGCATGGCGCTTTCCGAAAATTCTTTGGCAAGGATTCGGTCGAGGATGGGGTGCGCCATATACGTGCTGTGCAGTTCGTGATCATGGCGTCCCACACTCATGCCGATGTCGTGCAGAAAACCGGCGAGCAACACCGCAATAAGGCTGTCTTCAAACGTACCGGCTTCTTCACACTCAAGACTCATCCTGACATTCGCGTCCCTTAAGATTTTCAGCATAAAGAGCGCGTTCAAAACCACGGTTCTCATGTGAACCGGACCATGATCGTTGTAGCTTAACCGTTTTATCGAGACAATGTTGCCGTATTCCTGAACAGCCTGAATTTCGGCGTCCTTGATGACGAGTTTCGCAATATTCACGGCTTTCCCTGAAAGGTTGAAGCCTTCAATGGCGTCAATGATTTTGTTGTCTATATTTATTTCTTTCGACGATTTCATAAAATTCCGCTCAAACTCCTTATGGTTTTCCTATGCGGGTGATAGGCCAATACCGAAAAAGCGCGGCGCCCTTGATGCGTTTAAGCGGCACGGGACCCCATGTCCTTGAATCGTTGGTGTTGCTTCTGTCGTCTGAGAGGAGAAAATATTCATCTTCCTTCAAGACAAACGGATCAATAGCGCCGGAAAAAGGAAGCGACCTGTCCCATAGAGCCGGCGACTGGGGGATTATCACCTCGTAGCGCCGTTCAGACGATTCAAATTCGGTGATCCAGTAGGGGCCGCCCTTTTTTTTAACGCGGGCCACAAAATTGGTCATGGACACCTCGTCGCCTGGCAGGGCGATGACTCTTTTTAAGTAAAAGAAATCTTCCCTTTCGCTTATACCGGAGTTTTGGAATGTCCAGAAACGGATAAAACCGTCAAGAAATTTCATAAAAATGTCGCGTCTGTCTTCGTCTCCCCTATCAATAAGCACAACGCCGCCTCTTTGCAACTCAGGACTGTAAAGCTCATAAGAGGAAAAAATAAAACGATCTTTCGCGTGTACACCCGGTCGCATGCTGTCACTCAGGATGACTCTCATTGAAAAAAGAAAAGAGGTGAAAGATACGTAAATGGTAAAAAAGACCACGATGCATACCAATGCAAAGCGCAATTGCCGCCGGTATTTTTTTTCTTCTTTATATGAATACAGTGAATGTTTTTTTTTCATGTCGCATCTGCCAATTACCGGATGCCGCCAACACGGGCAAGCGGCCAATAAATAAACGCCCCCTGTCCGAGCGTCTTGTCAGCGCGTATGGGTCCAAAATAGCGCCCGTCCCGCGAATTGTCGCGGTTGTCCCCCAGCGGGAAAATTCTACCTTCCGGTATATACCAGCCTAAATCATAGCGGCTCAAAAGAGTCCGGTACCGGATGTCGTCGGGTTGAGCGGAACGCAACAGCGCAAGCCGCGCCCGGTCATAGGCGAGGTAGTCGAGATTGTGTATGCCATTGAGCCTGCTCGCTTCATCATCCAGCCTCTGGGGTACGTTCATGTTCAAGTCAGCGTACGCCGCCGCCTTGCCAGCGGCTATTAACGCGGGGTACTCCTCGCGCGCCATCAAGCGGCTCAAACGGTGGGAGCGTCCCACGGCTTTATTGTAATCCCCTTCGGAAATCCATTCATCTGTACCGGCAAATCGTATGTAAAAGTCGCCGTTCCGCATTTTAAACCAATCTTTTCCCATGCCGACGGCGCGTTTTATCAGGAACTGCGCCTTGGGATTGCCGGACTCATCCAGATCAATATTGACAAGGGATATGGTGAGCATATAAATAACGCGCTGGGCGATGTCAAACGCGGTTCCACGCGAAATGTACGAAGGGTTTTCAAAAATGACGATATCATTCCGCTTGGGCTTTATGGGGCTTGGAATTTTAACGAGACCCGGCAACAATTCAGGTCCAAAAACGAGTTTGTTGACAAATATTCTGTCTTTGACAAGCAATGTGTCGATCATTGAACCCGAAGGTATTTCATACGCCTGAAAGAAGTACTGATTGATGATGAGAACCATGCAGGCCGCCCAAATGAAAGCCTCTATCCAGTCAAGAACCGGATTTTTCCCCCGCTGTTTTTCCCGTCTTATCCGTCTTTTCATGTTGCGGCGGGTGAGAAACGCCTCCGTAATTATTTGCAGACGATCAAAAAAATCGGGTTTTGCCGTTTTATCCATAGCACATCCGTTAGTTTATTTATGACAATCATTCAACCTATCCCGCCGCTATGCGCCGTTTGGCGTTGCCATCGCTTTGAGGCGAAAAAGTGTAATGTTATCATACACGTCCTTGAAAAATTTGTCAATGGGAGCTTTTTCATCCAAATCAACGGTTCGGATCAACGCGCTAAAATCGCCCATTCGACCGCAAGTTGGCGCAATTCATACGAGCTGGCGCAATGGAGCTTGAGTTTGATGTTTTCCTTGTGGGTGTCTATGGTTTTTGTGCTTAAATTGAGCTTGTTCGCTATTTCTATAGTGCCAAGCCCTTTGCCAATAAGGGTCAAAATCTGCGCTTGCCGGTTGGAAAGTTTTTGTACGCTGGCGAATTTGTCCTGATTGTCCTTGATGTTTCCCGTATTGAGCGCCTCGGCTATGCGTTTGCGCTCACTGTCGCTTAAATACACCTTGCCTGCAATAACCATTTTAATGGCGTCAAGCACCTTGTCCGCGACTTCGTCTTTCATAATGTAGCCTTGCGCTCCCATGCTCAAGACGCGCTCGGAAAAATATCGCTCATCATGCATCGAAAGCACCAGAATGGCGATGTCCGCGCCAAAGGCTTTTATAGCGGGGATCAGATCCATGCCGTTTTCATCGCCCAAATCAAGATCAAGCGCCACCAGATGCGGTTTTTCAGAGCGCAGAATTTTCAGCGCCTCGGCAGAATTCTTCGCCACTCCCACAACATGATAAACAGGACGGCTTCCTATTAATGACGCAAGTCCCATACTAAATAAAGGATGATCATCGACTATGAGAATATTTGTAACAGGCATGATAATATGATAATTATGAACAGGTACAAAAGCAATAAGAGATTTTACCGGTTTCCGCCGGCTTCCGCTTATAAGCTCCGAAATGCGCGAAGTCAGGCGCGAAATGTTCAGCCGTCAATGCGTAAATGTACGGGGAGATTTTTGCATAAGAAGAGGGGATGACGCCGTTTCCGCGCTCGTTATGGCATTCGCCTGCAAGCCTGCAAGAACCGCCGCCGGAAAAATGCTCCCGCGCTTAACGGCTTGGCAATTGGAGATGACTTGAACAAGCCCGATATTTTTCAGGCTCCATGCCTTCATGCGCTTTACGCGCGTCTATATTCCGCATCGAGACTTTCTAACCCAGCCTCCAACAACCTTTGCCGGTGCTCGCGCCTTTTGTCTCCATTCATTTCAGAGAGATAAAAACGCCGGACGGGTTCTCAAACCACTTGCCTGCGAGTTTACGCCGTTCCTGTCTGTTTGCCTCCAAGCCGCTCTTCAGATGTTTTTCATTGGCTTGTAAAGTCCGCTCACGCGCCCGCCCGATTTCTTTTAAGCGGGTCTTTAAATACACTTTATCCTTTCTGAGAGATTTTTTTAATTGTTTCTCATTCCGCTTTTCTTTTTCTGATTTAACGGTTGTTTTTGCCGTGAGCTTTAATTGTTTGCCGGAATCCCTTAAATCACGCAACATGTCCCGCTTCGCATTCTTTGACAAGTTTGAAACAGTTATGCTCAAGATTTCCGGGTTTTCGTTAGTAGTTCTATAAGAATAGACGTTTTCCGAAACGTTTTGCGCGATTTGCCGCCATTCTTTCGCGTGTTTTAGAGAAAAACCGCCTTCATAGTTAAATGTTTCGCCGTCCGTCAGCGCTAAAGGCAGAACGGAAAAGACCTTAACCACGGCAAACGCCGCGACAGGGATCGCGAATACGTCTTTCGACGCCGGTTCTTCCGTCCATTTCATTTTTCTTAAAAATTCATGTTACGCAAAGGCGAGAATGAAACAACGCATCGGCGTTACGGGAGCAGCAAGTGGCGGAATGTCAAAGGAATGAATATGCCGACGGCGTTTTGCGTGTCGGAGAATGGATAAGGGAAGGCGCGGGCGCCGATAAATTGTCAGATAACAAGTGAGAGGAAAACAGAAGCGGGCGGCAAAAGGGGGAAGGGGCGGGGGAATGAGATGACGCGGGAAATGACGGGGCTGGAGCCGCAAAAGAGGGTGGAATTCGGGTGTATATTGGCAGATTCATGGTTTTGTTCGAATGGGGGCATGAAACTTATACAGGAGAGGAAGGGAGGCGGAAGGGTCGGTTTGTCAGGAAGGATCGGACGGATACGCCGGACGGGATGCCCGCGCCGGTATATTTGAGAGATTTGCGGTTTGAGGCGAATCTTTGCGAACAGGTTTTTAAGAACAAAGGCGGGTCGGCGGGGGCGTTTGGCGGCCAATGACAAGACGATGACGGAAGAGCGGTTCAAGACGCTTTACAAGAGGCGGCGGGGCGTGTCATGAAAGCATAAAACAGAAGACATCGACAGGGAGTTCACCGGCGCATAGGTGAAGGCGTGGAGCAATCATGCGTTCGCTTCGAAATATGCGCATGTGAAACTGGAGTTAATAAAATTAAATCACGGATATAATCATTTTGCGGTGAGATCACAAATTTACCTGGCGCCGCTGAAACGGGCGATGGAATTGCTTTTCGTCTTCAACACGGGGGATAATGGTGCTTTCGCGTAACTTGAGGTATATAAATAAGGCTGTTAAAGCGAATAATAGCGCTAATAAATAGCGAGGCAACCGCAGCTATAGTTACAATAAATATCCCCGCCCCAAGGGTTAAACTTGAGCCGCAGATTTCACTGATTTGTGTATACTTCCCCTAAACGCTTGGAAACTCTGGGAGGGGGGACATGGCGCGGGAGAAAAGTTTCGATATGGCGGAAGAATTCGCCGCTCTTGATTTTCATTCAATCCGGCTTGAAGACCGGTTTGTCAGAACCATGGAAACCCGGATACAACAGCCGGACAAATCAATTTGGGAAGCGGGCGAAAGCCGGGTTGAGGCGTCGGACTTTAGTCCGCGGCAGTCTGCCGGACGCTGGGGAATGAAAGTTTTGACCGGGAGGAGATCGTCAGGGCGCGCCGGGAAGCGGCCATACGCCGCATGGCCGGCTGTGGCGGAGCCATTCCAGCGGTTCAGGACGCCGCGGGGGTCAGCTACAACACCCGCCTGAAGACCGAGTGATAGGGTATGTCAGCGGCAAGAGACTGGGGGTCAATGTTCACAGCCGCCCGGCGGCGGCGGGCTGGCGTCAGGGCTTTTGGACCACTCAAGCTATAACCGGCCGGAGCCGAACGACGGCGCGGGAAGCCATG
>JAIROG010000026.1 GCA_031257675.1 Treponema sp.
TTGGCGAGCCTCTCTTTTTCAAGCAGAGTATGGGCAAGGGTGATTATGACATCTTGTGAGAAAGGAGAAAGTTTTCTGAAAGTTTCGAGTATATCAGCCAACGCGGGATCGTCATCAACAAACATCTCGCCTTCGCCGCTTCGCAGCCATTGTTCGCTAACGCCGAATGTAAGGCATACTAAATTGACATTTTGCGCGTTTATCGCTGTACGTCCTGATTCCATGTATGAAATGGCAACATCAGACATACCGATTTTTTTCCCAAACTCACCCTGGGTAAGATTAAGAGTTTTACGAAGCTGTTTCAATCGTGTTTTCATACATTAATTATCTACATAACTTAAAAAAAAATCAACAAAAATTTAACTTTTTTGAAAATTTATCTTGATAAGCGATATATGTTATATTATAATCAATATATGTTAGACAATGGATGTAGGAGATGAATAGTAAAGAAGAAGAACTGACTGAAATCGTGAAGTCTCTATCGGAAAAAAGCAAGGAGCTTTTAAGAAACAATGCGCATGTCGCGCTTTTGGTTGAGCGTGGAATGCGCGAGCAGTATGGGCTTCCCTTAAACAAGGAGCCACCGAAGCTGGCGGCGTAAGGAGGAAACGTGAAAAAGATTAAGACGAAAGAGGACGCGCTAGAGGCGGTGAGGCGGGACGGCTAGGCGCTCCAATTCGCGCCTGAAGCTATGAAGACCGCGGAATTGTGCCTTGAAGCTGTGAGGCAAGACGGCTGGGCGCTTAAATACACGCCTGAAGCGTTGAAGACGGCAGAATTGTGCCTAGCGGCGGCGCTTAAATTCGTACCTGAAGCGTTTCGGGGCGAAATGAGGGCGGCTCTGGAGAAAGATGCGTCGTGAGAGGGTCAAAAGAGGGCGGCGGGCCAACGTCAGATTATTTTTTGGACGCGGAGTCGCTGGGGCGCAATCCTGAGACGGCGCGGAAGGCCGCCGCGCTCTTTGTCGTCGCGCCGAGTTATTATTTCAAAAAGATTTTAACCGTCAATGAGGCCGCGGACTATCTCGGCATAGCCCATGACAGCGTATACCAGTACGTCTACAAAAAACAGCTTCCTTGTTATAAACCGTCCAAGGGGCAGTTGTATTTCAAGAAGTCAGAATTGGATGAATTCATGTTGCGGCATAAAAAACACGCCGGCTATGAAGCGGCTGAACAGGCGGACGCAATCTTAAACGGAGAGGAAAAATGAATGGCGGCTGTTACGATCGAGGAGGCTCGCTGACGCCAATAACCCGCGACCGTTGCGGAAAAGACATCGCGCGGGAATTTTACGGCGAAGGCGGGAATTGTGCGCGTTGCGGCGACAATTTATGCGCCGCCCGCGCCGGGAAGTGGATCGGGGGCGGCGAATGTGAAAAATGCGGCGCGGATTCATATCGCGGCGTGGGCGCGGAGGAGAAGAGTCGGATTTTAAGGAAGACGAGGGGGACGCTTTGAAAAAGTTGAAGAGTTGCCCGTTTTGCGGAGGAGCGGATGCCCGCATTGAGCGGATAAAAATGGATGCGCCGGCAAGCTACGGGAAGCGGGGCAGGGATGAGGGGAACGGCGGCGGTCCGAAAGTCCGCGGGAAACGGAGTCTGGGAAGCGGGGCGGGAGACCGCCTGCGTATCAGGAGGGGGCGTTCATCGGGGTGTCGACCCGGATTTGGGAGGACCACGGGCGGCCCTGCGGCAAGCTCCTTGCGGCCATGATACCAGGCGTGATTGACTTTCTGGTCTCTTCGAGCGAGCCTGACTACGGTGTCACCGAGGTCCTTAAAGCCCTGCTGGTAAGAATAAGCGGAGCGCAAATAGACCGGCCGCTTGCCCCGGCACGGAAGTCCCGGGAGCTACGGGGGCAAGCACGACCATGGCGGCGGGAGCATCGCTGCGCTCCCAGGCGCCGCCGGTACAGACCCATTTCGACCGGCAGACGGTAGTCCCGGGAGAGGCAAGCCTTTGACGCCGTGGCGCGTTGCGGAGCCTGTGCTTCCGGGCGGTTTCGCAAGACCTTAACCGGAACCAGCCCGTATTCCGGGCGGGTGGAGGAGCGGGCCCTGCTGAACAGCGCGAATACGTGGGCGGCACAAGCCATCCAGGACATCAGGAGCGGTCTGCCCTTCCCCCTCACCGGCGGCCATTATGACAACGGCATGGAGTTTATCAACAAGCCGCTTGGCATGGCGTCTTGAACGGCATATCAAGGCGGTCCGGAGCAGGCCCTGCCGGAAGAACGACAATTGTTTCGCGGAACAAAAGAATTACGATGCGGTTCGTAAGACGGCGGGGTATTTCCGGTTTGACACTCAGGCTGAATGGGAAGCCCTGGCGGAGGCGTACCGGTATCTGTGTCCGCTGTATAACTACTGGTATCCGTCCTTCAAGCTGGCGGACAAGGAAAAACAGGCTGACGGGCGGTACAAGAAGGCGTACGAGAATACCCCGGCAACCCCGTGCCGGCGGCTGCTTGAGTCCTCTGAGGCAAGCGATGAATGCAAGGGGGAGTTGAAACGGCGGAAAGACGGGCAAAATCCGGTAGAGTTGAATGCCAAATTAAACGAGGCGGTTGACCGGCTCTTGAAACTAAACCGTGAAAAGGCAAGTATGAAACAGACCTCCGGTCAGGAGGCGGATCAAGCCGAAGCGGTCTGATTTCGGCCATGTTTTGGTTTTCAGAAACCGACCCCTTTTCGGCTAGATTAATTTTGAGGCAATGCGTAGGCTTGACAAAGCGCTCAAAAGAGACTATCCTTTTAGCATCTTAGTATTTTAATTCTTTGAGAAGGAACGACTATGCGTACAAGCTCACTTTCCGCCAAATGTTTTGTCAAATTTCTGAACGTTTTTCTGTATGTAGTTTTCATATCGAGTTCGCTCACCTTTTCCGCATGCAGCAGCGTCGGCGTCAGTGGCATGTATGCGGCCAATACCACCGCCACGCCTGCGTCGTCTGGAAAACATCTGAAAACAGAGCGCGGAGACGAGGCGTTCGGCGCGACTTTTTTTACTGACGCTACGGCGCTTGGCAGTGAAATAAGTTATTTTACGGGCAAAAACGTTTTTACTGGAAACAAAGTGTCGGGACTGGATTTCGGTCTTGCCCTTAGAATTCCCATCAGCATCAAGCGGGTTACGATAACCCCATTCGCCGGCGCCGATTACCGGCACTACCTCAGCGGCAACACGTTGGAAGACGCCGCCGGGAAGACGGGCGATATATTGGACGCTATCACAGAAAACATGTGGCTGAAAGCCGGGCTTAGCATTGACTACGCCTTCACAAACACCTTTTTCCTGAGAGCCGAAGCGGGGTACGACAGGCAATTGGCAAGCGGGAGGCAAAAAGACCTTTACTCCACCGGTTTTTTCAGCCCGGCTTACGGTCTGAGATTCAGAATCGGGGTAGGAACTTATGTAGGCGGAGCAAAAAAGAATTTTCCAAAAAAGAAAGCGGCGTCCCCCGCCGCCAGCTCCAAGCAGTCCGATTCTCCAACATCTACCCGCGCGACGCAGGCGCCTTTGGTTCCGGGCGCCCCCGCAACAGGCTCAAAAAAGACGCTGAATTCAGGGGAGCAGATATACGCCGGCGAAACCTATAAATGCCAGTTCTCTTCCCAAGACGCCTTTCAGCTTTATATTCTGAAAGACATACCTTCACGGTACAGATCTCTAACCATATTTACAGAAGGCGTAAAAGACACTATGATTGCAATCATAACTGTTGAGGGAGCGCAGGCTATTGTCAATCAGGGAACGGTGGATGTGTTGTTCGACAATCCCGACCGGTATATCATTGATATTGACGATGATTCCGGAGAAAATGCCAACGCCAAAGTCACTGTGGATGTTCCACGGGAAAGGGCGTTTATCGTTATGGTGGCGAACAAGGACAAGAGCGCCGGCAACTATACCTTGACTGTCAATGGAAATGGTGGAAGTGAAGGAACAGCGCGGCAGAACACAAATAAGGTGATACCTGCCTCCGAGAGAACGCCGGTAATACAAGCGAACAATACGTATGAGCGCGCGTTCACTTCTTCGGACTCCTCAATACATCTTTATGGATTAAGCGATGTGGCTTCGTACAAATCCCTCACGATATATACCGAAGGGAATCTGGACACCAACTTGCTGATTATCAGCGCCAACGGCGCCAGGACGCTCGCCGACACCGGGGATCCCTCACAAATTCAAAGTAAAGATATTTTAGGTTATGACAACGACTCTGGCGCCGATTATAACGCAAGGACGACGATTACGCCTCCACGAGACGGAGCCTGTTTTATTATAGTGACAAGCAAGAGGAACGGTACGTATACATTGACCGTCAAAGGAAATTAATGGCGTGGATATTTTATATATAGGAGATTGAGATGAAAAAATATTGCATTGTCTTCATCGTATTGTCGATGTTTGTGACTTCTTCTCTGTTCGCCGGAGGCGGCGTTCAAAAATTGAATCCGGCTGTAAAGAAAGCCGCTTCCTATCTCAAGAAAAAACTTCCCAACGACGGCTCGAAATTGGCTATTTTCAGCTTGCATTCGAATATGTTGGAAAATTTTTTCGTAGATGAGTTGACGGATGGATTAAGCAATATCACATCGTTTAATATCGTCGATCGCACCCAGCTTGCCGCCATTGCCAAAGAGATGGGGTTTCAACTGTCGGGGGAGGTCAGCGATACGGAACAGGTTCAAATTGGAAAAAAAGCGGGAGCGCAAAGAGTCATTTCTGTTTCCGTGCAGAATATGGGGCAACAACAATACCGTTTCAGAATACGCGCCATAGATGTTGAAACAGCCCGGTTATACGGGGCGGAGTCGTTCACCGTGTCCGATCCGGTGATAGATTCCATGTTAGAACACGCCGGCGCCGGACCTACTCCGCCTGATTCGTCCAATACGGATCCGCCTTCCTCCAACCCGGTGGGGAGCTTCGCCAACCCCATTGTGTTGCCAATAAACAATACATGGAATTCTCAAACCTTGCGCGCCGAAATGTGGTTCAAACTAACGCCGTCAACGACAGGCTCTCTTACTGTGGAAACCGCCGGCGGTCTCGACACCTATATGGAAATTTTTGACGCATCCCAAAACAGGCTTAGTTCTGATGACGACAGCGGGAGCAGCCTGAACGCCAAAATCGAATATAACGTCACGTCCGGCAGAAATTACATGATCAGGGTGACCGATGTTGACAAAGCCATTGGTCCGTTTCGCATTAAGGCAAATGTAAGCCAGCAAACCCGGGCAACTTCCAATGTTATAGACCTTACGGGTTCAACGGAGACGGTGTTTGAAATAACCGCAGGAAATAGTTATGTGAACCGTTTTGCGAAAGCGGGCGCCATTCATCTATACAGCCTTGACATTCCCGCAGACGCGCGTTCAGTCAATATATATACGGAAGGTTCCAGAGATATCAGCATGGCGATTATAACGCTTACCGGTATGGCGAATTATCTTGTCAACGGAACCGATGCCGTATCAAGCTCTGATATTCTGGGAAAATCTACGGGACGCGGCAACGCGAACATTACATTTGCCGCGCCTCAAGATCGCACATGCTACATTCTGGTCGGCGAAAATAACGATAAAACGGGATTGTACACCTTAATAGCGAAAGGCGCCAGGTAGCCGGTTTCAAGACGGTTTTTCAAGGCGGGGGACGCCTCGCCTTGAAGTTGGCAAAAATCTGACGCGGGAGAACATCGCAACCCAAGGGGCTTGTTCCAAGAACTGTCGCCCCTGTGTTTTGGATCGGCTTTAAAGAGAAGAAATTATGACCGATAAAGATAATCATAAATACCTATAAATGAAAGTCGGGGGAATTGTGAATATAACCAAGTCAAAAAAGCGCCGGAAAAGTTTTTGATTGCAACCATTGCATTTACTATAGCAGGGTCGCTTTAAATTCCGATTGCAATAGCGGCGGTTATATGCTTGCTAGTTGCGCTATTTCTTTTTCTGGTATGGCGCGGCATAAACAGAAAAATCAAAGAAGCCGAAGATATCGGCTCGATTTTATTGACAGCATCCCGCAAACCAAAATAGCAATGAACACAACGACCCGGCGATGCAAGCCTATAGCGTTGTAGTTTCAGCGCGGCAAACAAAAAGCAAAGCGCAAAAAACCTTTAGCATAAACCAGTCAACTGATACACGCATAATGAAACTTTGCGCCGAAATTAAAATGATGCTGAAAATGATTATATACCCTCTCCTTATCCAATCCTTGTTGAAATAGTTTATCGTGACAAAGAGGGTAGTGTTGCTAATAGAGAAATTGATGTTATTCATAAAGGCCGGCCGCATAATAAAACTTTTGTTGACGGCAATAAAGTTGAGTTTATTCAACACATTATTGACGCCTGTAGAAAATCGGATAGGTATAAGGAAACTATACAATACATCAAGACAAGGGGTTTATTGGACTTGTTCAACAACCCGGTTGGTTGTCTCACAAGTCTCGCGGATTTGGCGTATTTTTTGCGAAAATACGCCAAATCCGCCCGTTTTTTAGCGGAAGTTGTTCAATAACTGAAGTTATTGAACAACTCTATTATATTCAGCCGGAGCTTTTGGATATACCATGGAAATTTTAACCTATATATCAAGAATTGACGGCATTTTTACCAGAAAAAAAGTTATTGCAAATTTTCTTAAAGAGTTTGACATTGAGCAAGATGATATTGAAATAGATGATTATGTTACAGGGCTTGCCGATTTTAGAGTTTCAGCAACGCAATATAAAAATATAATCAAGAATATCAGTATATCTGAAAACCTTATTGAAAAGTCAAGAGAAACAGCCGGAAAAGACCCATTGCGCATCGGCGTTTTTGAAATACTAAAAAATAGTTTGAAAACAACAACGGCAAGCAAAAAATCAAGTCTCATAAATAAGCGTAAATAAACGCAGATAAACCGACCGCACGGCGGGGCTGTATGCGCTTCGCCCGCCGTTGGCGGAATCGGGCTACAAAAAACCGTAGCGGCCTATGGACTTTGTGCAATTTTTCTCCCCCACATTTTTGCAATACATGGAGACCTGCGGTTTCCTTTATCGCAACCGCAAAAACGTCATAAACAGCCGGAAGGTTATACGAAATGCTGCCCTGAATTTTGTGTCAAAATGACTCGTTTCTCGCTTGACATAACATGGAAAATAGAATATACTGGCAAAATGAAGGTAAATACAAACATTTATTTAGGGGATGCTCGTTTTGTTCTACAGGAAATAGAGGATAACACCGTAGATCTTATAGTAACTTCGCCGCCGTATGCCGACCAACGAAAAGACACTTATGGCGGAATTTCTGTTGATGAATATGTTGATTGGTTTTTACCTATATCCAAAGAATTATTACGTGTTCTTAAACCGACCGGAACATTTATTTTGAATATCAAGGAAAGGGTTGTCAGAGGGGAGCGAAGCACTTATGTCATTGAATTGATTTTAGAAATGAAGAAGCAAGGCTGGTTATGGACAGAGGAATTTATCTGGCATAAAAAAAATTGTTATCC
>JAIROG010000028.1 GCA_031257675.1 Treponema sp.
ATACAATCATTTTGCGGTAAAATCACAAATTTACCTGGCATCACTGAAACGCGCGATGGAATTACTTTCTGCCTATAATATGGGGGATAATGGCGCTTTTGCGTAACATGAGGTTGTAAGTATGAAGGAATTGCCGTGAAATGTCAGGCGCACCGGTTTTCTTTCATGCTCATTCCCTATACAATGCGCCGGTTTGCGTGTATAATTTCAGCAGTTTGCGGAAATAGAGAAAGGAGGAGACATGCCGTTTGCTATTATTCCCGAACCGGCGCTGATACAGGAGCGGGATGGTTTTTTTGAATATACAGGGTTGCCTGTCATTGAGGGCGATTTTCAAAATGAGGCGTCTGTGTTGAAGGAGCAGTTTGCGCAGGCAACCCAGACGGAGGCGCCGCATTCGTCCATTTTTTCCGGTACAGACGCGGCGAGAAAGATCATCTGCAAGAAAGATGAGTCATTGGGGGCGGAGGCGTATACGCTTGCCATTGGACGTGAAACCATTGAACTAAGGGCGGGTTGCGGACGCGGCGCGTATCATGGCTTGCAAAGCCTCAGACAGCTTTTTCTGTCAAGCGAAAAAATTCCCTGCGCCTGTATTGAGGATGAGCCGCGCTTTGGCTGGCGGGGCTTTATGCTTGACGCGTCGCGGTACTTTTACAGTGTTCCTTTTATAAAAAAGCTCATCGACGCTTTGTCACTGCACCACATCAATGTGTTTCACTGGCATCTTACCGATGATCAGGGCTGGAGGTTGCCTGTGCCGGAATACCCGCTCCTGACGGAAATAGGCTCAAAGCGGACGGATCGCCGTTTTTCGGGCGCACCTTCCAGATGCGGTTTTTACACGGAAGGCGACATTCGGGAGATAGTCTCTTTTGCGTCAGTCCGCCATGTTGAGGTGACGCCGGAAATAGACTTTCCCGGGCACGCAAGCGCGATTCTCGCCGCATATCCGGATCTGGGCTGTACGGGCGGACCTTACCGCGTTGAAGATCGTTTCGGCATATTCGACGACGTTCTGTGCGCGGGCAACGATGCGATCTTCGATTTGGCGGACGCTGTGTTTAATACGCTGACGCGGCTTTTTCCCTCGCCGTATGTTCACATAGGCGGCGATGAGGTGCGCGTCACGCGGTGGAGCCAGTGTCCGAAATGCAACAAACGGCTTGCCGGCGCAGGGCTAAAAGAGATGCCGGAATTGCAAAGCTGGATAACGGTGAAACTCGCATCCATGCTCGCGGAGAAAGGCAAGACCGCCATAGGGTGGGACGAGGTGTTGGAGGATAGTTCGCGCTACACGTTGCCGAAAGAGATTGCGGTCATGTCGTGGCGGGGCGCGGAGGGCGGCAAAGCGGCGGTCAAGCGCGGACATCCTGTGATCATGTCGCCATCCACCGATGGCTGTTATCTGGACTACCGGAACTGCGGCGACGTGGAAGAACCTGGTCAGTGGGGCGTTTCCACCGCGCGCCAGTCGTATTCTATGAATCCGGTCGCCGGCATGTCTGAAAACGAAGCGGCGCTGGTCATGGGCGGTCAATGCAACTTGTGGTCTGAGCTTATTTATGCGGGGAAAATCGCGGAATACATGATCTTTCCGAGGATCGTCGCGTTTGCCGAAAATATGTGGACGCCTCAAGTCCGCAAGGACTTCGCCAATTTTGCGCAAAAATTGACCGTTCACCGGCAAAGGCTTGATATGCTGGATATCGCCCAGTACCGGGGCCGGTTGAAATAGCGTATTTTCTCGATTTATCGCGCTTTAGCCTCTAGTACCGCTTGACAAAATTTTTCTGTTTTGTTAACATATATCCATACATAGTCGATGATAAGGTAAAAAGGGTCGTTGGCGACCCTTTTTTTATATGCTTGGGAGGAAACGTGCAGTTTACGCCGCGAAAAACAGACGCTTTGTTTGACTTGTTGCATCCTATTGTCAGCGGTCTCAATATGACTCTGGTCGAGACGGCTGTTGCGCGGCGGAAGGAGAGCGTCCACATAAAGATCGTCGTGTATAAAGACGGCGTTGTCGGCATTGACGATTGCTCAAGGGTACACCGCGCTGTGGCGCCCCGCTTGGATTTGGCGTTTCCGAAAGAAGACTATTCTGTGGAAGTGTCTTCTCCTGGCATAGAGCGGCTTTTCAAAGACGCTTCCGAATTCGCTCTGTTTATCGGACGGGGCGTCCGGTGCTACCGGACGGACATATCCGATTGGACGGGAGGCGTACTCAAGTCGGCTGATGAAACGCGGATAGCGCTTGAAAATGAACAAGGAATGATACTATTGGAATACGGAGTTATTGCGAAAGCGAAATTAGATAAATCTTACGAAGTCTATTCACGGGAATAGGCGAATGGGGGGAAAGTCTTGGAAATAGATGTATCGGAAGCGTTTGACCAACTCATGCAAGAACGTAATATGTCTGAGGAGCATATCCGCAGGACTATTGAAGATACCCTTTTAGTTGCGTACCGCAGGCGTTATAAAATACCTGAGAAAACAAAGGAGACAATTGATGGGAAAAAAATAGAGGTTCCTGTTCCTGTCAATGCTGTCGTACGCTTCAGCGATGACAAAAAAGTTTCAATCTTTGCCAGAAAGAAGATCGTTGATGCGGAAGAAGACGGCATCAGCAGTCCGGTTTTTGAAATAGATTTGGAGGAAGCCCGCAAGCTCAACCCTGACGCGGAAATTGGGGATGAAATACTCATCCCGGTAGACCCCGGAGCTTTTAACCGCTCTTCCATTAAGAGCGCCAAGCAGACCGCGCAACACTCAATACGGAACATACAGAATACCAGCCTGTACGATGGGTACAAAGACAAAATCGGAGAAATTATCATTGGATACTATCAACGGGAGCGGGGCGGCGACATTTATGTTGATCTTGGAAAGGTCGAGGGTATTCTGCCGAAACGGAACCAGTCTCCGCGTGAATCGTTTCATGTGAACGACCGCATCAAGGCGATGATCGCCGATGTCCGCAAGTCCTCAGCCGGCATTGAAATTGTCCTTTCAAGGACGCATCCTGATTTTGTGCGGGCTATTCTCATGCTTGAGGTGCCGGAGGTGTACGATAAAACCGTTGGCATTCACCGCATTGTGCGTCAGCCCGGGTACCGCACCAAGATAGCGGTTTTTTCTACGAAGGAAGATGTCGACCCGGTGGGCGCCTGTGTGGGGCTTAAAGGCGTACGCACCCAGTCTATCATCAAAGAGCTGGAAGGGGAGAAGATCGATATTCTCAAATACGACGCTGACCCCTGCAATTTTATTAAAAACGCCCTGTCGCCCGCGACTATTGCGAGCGTTATTGTTACTGATGAGAACAAGCGGCAGGCGCTCGCGGTGGTGGACGATTCGCAGTTGTCGCTTGCCATTGGAAAACAGGGCAACAATGTCAAACTTGCCAATAAACTGGTTGACTGGAGTATTGACATCAAGACGAAGTCTCAATTCGCGGAAATGGACATCAACGCCGATTCGAGGCGCGCCGCTTCCGAGTTGTTCGCGGATGCCGAAGAGTACGCCAGAATTTCGGAGCTTCCAGGCGTTGATCCGGAGATCGCTGAAATACTCAAAAACAACAACGCGGATTTTATCGAGGATTTTATCAAATGTACGCCCGAACAGCTTGCGGGGATGAATTTGTCGTCCGAGCGGCTTGGGACGTTGCGAGAACTCATTGAAGAATATGTGGATATTGTCGAGGAGGAAGAGGAGGAGCGCGCGGGAGAAGCGGATGCTGTCGCCGAACCGGAGGATGCCTCTGAAACGGTTGAAGAAGCGGAAGAATACGAATGTCCCGAATGCGGCGCTAAAATAACTCTTGACATGACCAATTGCCCGAATTGTGGGGTTGGATTAAGTTTTGAGTACTACGAAGAAGAGTGAACTTCTTTATGAACAAATAAAAGGTGGAATATGGCTGAGGAATTAGACAACACAAGCCCAAAGGCGGAACTCATTAAACAGACGCCTCCCAAACGTGAAACGGCGGCGGAGGAAAAGCTGGTCGAGAGGATTGATATGCCGTCCGGGGAGAAAAATGTCGCTCCCGGGCAGGGAAAACGCCGCAAAATTGTGGTGAAAACAACAAAATCATCTGCGGCTCAGGGGAATGTAACTGCCGGCGTCTTGCCGGCGCGCGGGGCGGCTCCGGCTTCAATGGGGCAGAACAAAAGACTTCAGCCGAAGGTTGTTGCTGTCACAACCCGCGACGCCGGGAGCGCGGCCGGCGCTGTTGTTGGCGGCGTTATTCCGGTCAAAGATGCGAATGACAAAAAGAGAGACATTGAGGCGGCGGTTGAGGAAGTGAAAGTTGTGGATCGCCGCACGGATCGCAGTCAAGAAGGCGAAGAAAAAGACGCCTCTGTTTCTGAAAATGCACCCGGCGCGGCGGCTTCTGATGGTATTGTTTCCAATTCCGGCAACGGCGCCATTGCATCTAGCTCAAATAACGCCAGCGCAGACGGCGCAAGCGGGGGCCAGACGCAGGAAAAGCCCGCCGCGCTGAAAGAGGTGTCCACCTTCCAAATATCCCAGCGTCCCCATGTGGTGGCGGGACGGGTCAGCGGACGGCAGGTTGGACCCCGCTCCCAAGACAACCGTCGCAACCAAGCGCCGCGGGGCGAAGGCTTTGCGGGAAGAAGCGGACGGCAGGGAAACTACGGCGGAAAGCCCTCCGAGCATTCCGGCGCCGGCGTTTCCGGCGGCGTACGCGGCGGCAGAAACAACGCCGGTTTTTCCCGGCAAGGCAAACCTGGCGAACAACGCGGCGGCGCGGGAAACGCGGAAAACCGCGCCGCTAATCTGCGTCCGGGCGGCATGCGCGGCGGAATCCAGCGTCCCGGAACCGGGCTTAACGTGCCGGCGGCGACGCCTCCGGTTGATGGGAAAGGCGCGGTAAAGCGTGTGTTTAAGGCGAAAAAACCGCTTTATATACGCAAAGATAAAGAAGAGATGGAAGAAAAGCTCCGCCAGACAAAGAAAAAGATCGCCCATATCGCGCATCCGGTTCCCAAGGTTATTGAAATAATGGAAGTGATTTCCGTGTCGGAACTGGCAAAAAAGATGAATCTCCGGGCTGCGGATTTGATCGCAAAACTGTTAAGCATGGGGCAGATGGTCACCATAAACCAGCAGATAGACGCGGATACGGCGACGTTGCTTGCAGCCGAGTACGGCGCGGACGTGAAAATCGTGAATCTGTATGATGAAACGGTCATAGAAAGCGGAGCGGACGATGAAGTCGATTTGGAGCCTCGTCCTCCTGTGGTGACGGTCATGGGACACGTTGATCATGGCAAGACCAAGCTCCTTGACGCCATCCGCAGCGCCGATGTCGTTGCGGGTGAATTCGGCGGCATTACCCAGCATATCGGCGCGTACACGGTTGAAACAGCGAAGGGCGACAAGATCACCTTTCTGGACACGCCTGGACACGAGGCGTTTACCCGTATGCGCGCGAGGGGCGCCCAAGTTACGGATATTGTGGTGCTGGTGGTTGCCGCGGACGACGGGGTTATGCCCCAGACTGTGGAGGCCATAACCCATGCAAAGGAAGCCGGCGTTCCCATCATCGTTGCGGTGAACAAGATCGACAAAGCGGAAGCCAATCCAGACCGCGTAAAGACTCAGCTCTCCGATTATGGACTTCAACCCGAAGAATGGGGCGGACAGACCATGTTTGTCGAAATTTCCGCGCTCAAAAACCAGAGAATTGACAAGCTCATTGAAGCGATCCTCCTTGAAGCGGAAATTCTGGAACTCAAGGCGAACTACAACCGCCGCGCTGAAGGAAAAGTGCTTGAATCCCGCATTGATCCCGGACGCGGAACCGTCGCCACGGTTTTGGTGGAACGCGGTACGCTCAAGGTGGGCGATTCGTTTGTCGCCGGCATTTGGCCTGGACGGGTGCGCGCCCTCTACAATGACAAAGCGCATAAGGTCGCCGCAGCCGGTCCTTCAGCCCCTATAGAAGTAACCGGTTTTGACGAGGGCATCCCCAATGCGGGCGATCCCTTTCAGGTGGTTGAAGACGAGCGGTTTGCCCGTGATGTTTCCGCGAAGCGCCAGGAACTGAAGCGCTTTGAGGATGCGAAAAACGTCAAAAAGATCACCCTTGAAAATCTCCATGACACCATCAGCGAAGGTGAGATTCAGGAACTCAAGGTCATCATCAAGTCAGACGTGCAAGGGTCTGCGGAAGCACTCCGTTCAAGCCTTGAAAAACTTTCCACCAAGGAGGTGCGGCTTACCGTTATTCAGGCGTTGCCGGGCGCCATCAACGAAGGCGATGTGGAGCTTGCCAGCGCATCAAAGGCTATTCTCATCGGTTTCAATGTGCGTCCTGTGCCAAAGGCAAAAGCCCTGGCGGATCAGGAGCGGGTGGATATCCGCAAGTACAATATTATCTTCAAGGCTGTGGAAGAAATACAGCAGGCCATGGAAGGCTTGTTGAAACCCGAATTGAAAGAGGAAACGCTCGGTACCGCAGAAGTGCGGGATACATTCAAAACCCCGAAATTCGGCGCTATTGCCGGCTGTTTCGTACTTACCGGCGTGATAAAACGGAACGCAAAGGTGCATGTCGTCAGGGACAATATTGAAATCCATACAGGCAAGATAGGGTCTTTGCGCCGTTTCAAGGATGATGTGAAAGAAGTCGCCGCAGGCTTTGAGTGTGGACTGGGCATAGAAGGGTTCAACGACATCCAGACGAGTGATCAGTTGGAAATCTTTGAGATTGTGGAAGTGGCGCGGAAATTGCAACAGTAATTTGCTTCTGGAGACTGTGTCACTGACACGGGCGTCCGCGTCTTACGTCAGCATGGCGCCTGCTCTTGTGATCGCTTCCTTCATGGCTTTGGCATAGGCGGCAAGATGCGGCGTGGCGTTCTCGCGGTACCGCTCAATAATGCGCACCAAAGCGCTCCCGACAATAACGCCGTCTGCGATACGGGCAATATCTGCGGCTTGTTCCGGCGTGTGAATGCCGAAGCCGACCGCGGCGGGAAGGGATGTCTCCGCTTTGACGGACGCAAGAAGCGCGGACAAATCGGTGGTAATTTCACCGCGAATTCCCGTAACCCCGAGTGATGAAACTATGTACAAAAAGCCAGAGGCGGCGCGGGCGATCTGTTTTATCCGCTGTTCAGAAGTGGGCGCAATAAGAGAAATCAGATCGACTCCGTGTTCCCGCGCAATGAGACGCGCTTCATCCTGTTCCTCAAACGGGAGATCGGGAATGATGATGCCGTCAACGCCTACATGGGCGCAACGCTCAAAAAAGGCGCGGTACCCGTAGCGAAACACTGGATTCAGGTAGGTGAGAAAGACGAGCGGAACCGCGCTTTCACGGCGCGCGCTTTCCACCACGCCGAATATGCGCTCAATGGTCGCGCCCGCTTTGAGCGCCCGGATATTCGCATGCTGGATGACCGCGCCTTCGGCTATTGGGTCGGAAAAGGGGATGCCAATCTCTACGAGGTCTGCGCCGGAATGCGCAAGTTCCAGAATAAACTCCGCGCTTTTTTCGATGCTGGGATCGCCTGCTGTGACAAAGGCGATGAACGCCTTGCCGTTCTTGAACGCTTGACTAATATTACTCATGTATCTGTTCTCCTCGATACCGCGCTATTGCCGCGACATCTTTATCTCCGCGCCCTGACAGGCATATAACAACGCTTTCTTCACGGGCGAAACCGGGCGCTATGTCCCGCGCATACGAAACGGCGTGTGCGCTCTCAATGGCGCAGATGATGCCTTCGGTGCGGGCGAGGTATTCAAATGCGGACACGGCGTCTTTATCACTAACCGCGACGTATTGGGCGCGTCCGGTGTCGTGGAGGTAGGCGTGTTCCGGTCCTATGCCCGGATAGTCGAGTCCCGCTGAGATAGAATAGACCGGCGCGATTTGCCCCTCATCATTCTGGCAGAAGTAGGATTTCATGCCGTGAAACACGCCGATTTCCCCTTTGTTGATAGTCGCCGCATGCCGCGCGGCATCGAGTCCCTCTCCCGCAGCTTCGCAACCGATCAAGCGGACGCCGGAGTCATTGATAAAGTGATAGAATATGCCTATTGCATTGCTGCCGCCGCCCACGCACGCAATGACCGCAACCGGCAATGCGCCTTCTTTTTCAAGAATTTGGCTTCTGGCTTCGCGGCTTATGACGCTTTGAAAATCCCGTACTATGGTTGGGAATGGGTGGGGTCCCATCACTGTGCCAAGTACATAATGGGTGTCGTGTACTCGGCCCACCCATTCGCGCATAGTTTCGTTCACCGCGTCTTTCAGCGTTTGTGTGCCGGATGTCACCGCGTGTACCCTCGCGCCGAGCAAGCGCATACGGTACACATTGAGGGCTTGCCGCTCGGTGTCTTCTTTTCCCATAAAGATTTCACATTCCATGCCGAGCAACGCCGCCGCAGTCGCCGTCGCGACGCCGTGCTGCCCCGCGCCGGTTTCCGCAATAACGCGGATTTTTCCCATCTTTTTTGCGAGCAGGGTCTGCCCCAGCACATTGTTGATTTTGTGTGAGCCGGTGTGGTTCAAATCTTCCCGCTTGAGATAGATTTTCGCGCCGCCGAGGTCGCGTGTCATTTTTTCGGCATAGTACAACAGCGAGGGTCTTCCCGCGTAATTCGTGAACAAGTTCGCAAGCTCCGCGTTAAAATCCGGGTCGTCTTTGTAATGCTCGTAGGCCGCTTCCAAGTTGATGAGTTCGTTCATCAACGTTTCAGGGACGTATTGCCCGCCGTATTCTCCGAATCTGCCTTTTTTAGTCATCCAGTGTCCTCCTTGCGCGTTTTTGACGCGCGCTTGCGCCGCGTCAGGCGCATAGTTACATTTTCTCTAGGTCAGCGCAAACACCGCCATACAGCGTATCTCGCGCTTCGTTATGAAATAGCTATAAAGTTGAAGCCTCTCGCACAGTGCGGACGAGCGCGATCATTTTTGCGCGATCTTTTACCCCGCCGGTTTCCACGCCGCTTGAAACGTCAACGCCGAAGGGACGGTAGGAAAGCGCCTCCGCGATAGTGGCGGCGTCGATTCCGCCGGCAAGAAAATACGGCTTGTTGCAGCCGCCGATGACGCTCCAGTCAAAGCGTTTGCCGCTCCCTGCGCCTGAATCGAGCAGGAGATAATCCGCCGCGCTTTTTTCGCCCGCTTCAATGCCGGCGCGGGAAGGCGCCAGAATGGCGCGTATCACTGGTACGCCAGTTTCCGCTTTAACATGCGCGATATACGCCTCGTCTTCATCTCCGTGAAGCTGCGCCGCGTCGATAACGCCGTCACGCGCAAGCGAGATCGGCAGTTCAGGCCGCGCGTTGACAAAAACGCCAACCGGTACAATCGCGGGGTCGAGTTTTTCGCGCAGAGACGCCGCCTGACGGATCGATACGGCTCGTCTGCTTTTGGCGAACACAAAGCCGATGTAGTCAGGACGCGCATCGTTTGCAAAGGATACGTCGTCTTCGCGGAAAAGTCCGCAAATCTTTATGGTCATGCGTTTCCTTTCGCGCCCCGCAATTCCGCCAAATGCCGCGCTTTATCGCGTGAACGCATACAGCTTTCGCCGACAAGCGCCGCGTCAAGCGCGTGTTCGCCCGTGCCGTGTTCCATAAGAGTATTGATGTCTGTGTGGGTTTCAATGCCGCTTTCCGACACAAAGAGCGCGGAATCAGGAATAAAGCGTCTGAGCCGTGCGCTTGTCCCCAAGTCAACCTGAAATGTGCGCAAGTCCCGGTTGTTCACGCCGATCACACGCGCTCCCGCATTCACAGCATCCTGTATCTCCGCTTCCGAGCGCGTTTCAACGAGCGCGGAAATGCCCAGCCGGTCGCAGTCGCGTATGTATTGCGCGAGAACGTTCCGGTCAAGGATCGCGCAGATGAGGAGAACCGCCTCCGCGCCCAAAGCAGCCGCCTCATACACCTGTCGGCGGTCTACCACGAAGTCTTTCCGCAACACGGGAATCCTGATCTCAGCCGCAATCTCCCGCAAATACTCATCGCTTCCCAAGAAATAACGAGGCTCTGTAAGCACGGAAACCGCCTGCGCCCCGGCTTGTTCGTATTCCCTGGCAATCTGGAGATACGGAAAATCCTCCGCGATAACGCCTTTTGACGGGGAGGCTTTTTTCACTTCGCAGACAAACGAAATTCCGGGCGCGGAAAGCGCGTGTTCAAACGCAAACGGCGGTTTCCCTTCCCGCCGCGACAGGGCAAACGCCTCAAGCTCCGCGAACGGCAACGCCGCCGCCGCCACGCGCACCCGCTCGCGCGTGTGAGCGGCGATGGCATCGAGAATCGTACTCATGGGAGGCGTTCGTTTGATCGGGCGATAAACTGTTCCAACTGCGCGGCGGCTTTGCCGCTGTCGATGACGTTCCGCGCCACTTCAATCGCGTTTGCTATAGAAAGATCGGGATGCGCGACATAGAGCGCGGCAGCCGAATTCAACAGCGTCGCATCGCGCTTGGGTCCCGGCTCTCCGGCAAGGATGGAGCGGGTAATGCGGGCGTTCTCTTCCGGCGATCCGCCTTCAAGGTCGGATTTTTTACAACGCTCAAGTCCGAATTGTTCCGGCGTAATGGTATACGATGAAAAACGCCCGTTCCGCACTTCGCATACCCGTGTCGGCGCGCTTGCGGATATTTCGTCAAGTCCGTCCTCACCGTACACAACGAGCGCGTTTTTTACGCCTAGGTTTGAAAGCGCCTGCGCCATCGGTTCCACCATGTCGGCGTCATACACGCCCAGCAGTTCCATGTTCGCCCCCGCCGGATTGACAAGCGGTCCCAAAATGTTGAATATGGTGCGGATGCCCAATTCTTTCCGAACCGGCGCCACGTATTTCATGGAAATATGGTAGTTTTGCGCGAATAGAAAACAGATGCCGATAGTTTTGAGCAACTCAAGGCTTTTTTCAGGCGGAACCGAGATGTTCACGCCGAGCGCCTCCAACACGTCAGCCGCGCCGCTTTTGCTGGACGCGGCCCGGTTGCCGTGTTTCGCAACCGGTACGCCCGCGGCGGAAATGACCAGCGCCGAGGTTGTGGAAATATTGAACGAATTGGATTTATCGCCGCCGGTGCCGACAATTTCAAGCGCGTCCATGTTATGCAGTATGCGGATGCAGTGTTTCCTCATGCCCGCGGCGGACGCGGTGATTTCCTCGTTAGTCTCGCCCTTGACCGCCATTGCCGTTAAAAACGCCGCCATTTGAATGGGGCTTGCGTTGCCGCTCATAATTTCGTCCATCACCGTTTCAGTCATCTCATAGCTGAGATTCTCACGAAGCGCCGCTTTTTGAATCGCTTCTTTAATCATGGTTTGCTCCTCCTATACGCCTCTTGCGGGCGCATTCATCTATTTTAACCGCCCATACGGGCAAGAAACATTTGTTCTCGGTGAAGAGTTACATCGTTCCGACTGCTTGCGGCATTTTGCCAGATGATACTAATGTCCTTGCGCAACAAAAAACCATGGGTACAAAAATATGGCGGAGCAACGGACTGGAAATAGTATGCGGCGACGAAGCGAAAACTACTCTGTTATGCGAAGCGCCCATGATTTTATATTTATTCATTATCACAATAATATCCCATATCATATTTTGGCAAGTTTTCATCATACATATATTCAATAATATAATCATCAAATAAAAACCAATCTCCTACAAATGCTCTGCAATCAGGACAAATATTTGCAAGATATCTCTCATTTGCGGTTCTACTATAACGCATTTCTAATAACACTCCTTTTGATTTTGCAAAATTAATTTCATTTTCATTAAATTCACTTGGAGTTATAAATCCATAATCGCCATTATTAAGTCTCATCCAAGATATTTTCATTGAATTTCCGCATTTATAACAACTTCCGTCTAACATAATCAATTCTTTCTTTATTAGAGTTGTTCAATAACTTCAGTTATTGAACAACTTCCGCTAAAAAACGGGCAGATTTGTGAGACAACCAACCGGGTTGTTGAACAAGTCCATTTTATATTTCCCACAATTTTCACACTTTGGATTAAAACAAAAATCAACGACAGAAGGACTTTTCAATTTCTCATCTATTTTTTCCAGATCGTTTTCTGAATCCAATTCTATTTGTATTAGAATAATATTATTTTCTTTGTAATATTTTTTTACACTATCTTCTGGTTTATGTGTAACAACAATTTCAATGATCACGAATATGTTCCCTTTTTCATCAAACAGGGCTATATCGGGTCTGCATAGTTCCATATTATATTCTTCTTTTACATCAAAGGCTTTTTTCAATAGATTCCCTTCATGTCTGCTATGGCAATAATCGCATTCCCATGCCATATTCATTGGCATTTTAGTGTCAATGCATTCTTTTATCCTTTCCAACAGCAATTTTTTGAAAGAAAAATGTAATGCGCTTTCAGGAGCGCAATTTTCAATTAAATGATGATGAGCAAAATGAGGTCTTTTTGAACCTTTTCCAACTTTACCGCTCTTTCGTAGAATTAGTTCAATATTACAAATGGGACAAAAATATTTACCGCCTTTTCTTGCGTCATTTGCCTTTACAAGCATTCCATTTTCGTCAAATGCCGTTACATATAGTATTTGCTTTTTCATTATATTCCCATATTATTGTTTTCATGGAATTTTCGCATAACTAATATCGGTGTATAACCCCACGCGGTCTATTGTATACCCGCGCCTAACCTTTGCGCGCTTATGCGTCCGCCTTAACGATCAGTCCGTTCTCCTTGTTTGTTTCAAAAAATTGCATACTATGTGTTTCCCAAGCGGGGTTAATATTGATTCAGGGTGAAACTGCACCCCATACACCGGATGATCGCGGCGTTGCACCGCCATCACTTCCCCTTCGCCGGTACGCGCGACAACCGCGAGGGTTTCCGGCGGAATAGTGGCCGGGTCGGCGGCAAGCGAGTGGTACCGCGCCGCCTGAATCACCGGCGGCAGCCCGGCGAACAGCGGGCAGTCCGCGTCAAGCGCGACTGAGGACGCTTTTCCGTGCATCAGGGTCTTGGCATAGGTTACGGTCGCCCCGAACACTTCGCAGATCACCTGATGTCCAAGGCATACCCCCAAGATGGGCATCTTCCCCGTAAACGCGGAAACCGCCTGTCCGCAGATCCCCGCGTCCGCGGGTTTTCCGGGACCCGGGGAGATGACAATGTGGCTGGGATGCAACACCACAATATCGGCGAGCGATATTCCGTCATTACGGACAACCTTGACATCGGGATTGAGGGAGCCTATAAGCTGATACAGGTTGAACGAAAAGCTGTCATAATTGTCAATGAGCAAAATCATGCGCATCCTCCATTTGTTTGTTCCAGAGCCTGAATAACCGCCCGCATTTTGTTTTCACATTCGGCGAATTCCTTTTCGGGTACGCTGTCCGCCACTATTCCCGCGCCGGACCGGACGAACACTTTGCCGTTTTTCTTGAACACCAGCCGAATGGCGATGCATGTGTCCATGTTTCCCGAAAAGTCGATGTACCCGACAGCCCCGCCATAAATTCCGCGCTTGGCGCCTTCCAATTCATTGATGATTTCACAGGCGCGGATTTTCGGCGCGCCGGAAAGCGTACCTGCCGGCAACACCGCGTCAATTGCGTCAAGGGCGGTCTTGCCGCGCCGGATCGTTCCCCTGACCGTGGAGCCGATGTGCATGACGTGGGAAAAGCGCTCCACCGACAAATACTTTTCCACAAACACCGAGCCGAATTCGCTGATGCGCCCGAGGTCGTTCCTGCCCAAGTCCACCAGCATATTGTGTTCCGCAAGCTCTTTTGGATCCGCAAGCAGTTCTTGTTCCAGCGCCGAGTCTTCTTCCGGCGTTTTTCCCCGCCGCCGTGTGCCGGCAAGCGGAAATGCCCAGAGCGCACCTTCGTACAGCTTTACTAGCGTTTCAGGAGACGCGCCCGCGACTTCAATGTCATCGCTTGAAAGGTAAAACAGGTAGGGAGACGGGTTAATGTCCCGAAGAGCCCGGTAGGTGTCAAACAGGCTTCCTTCAGCCTCAGCCTCAAGCCGGTTGGAAAGCACGGCCTGAAAAATATCGCCCTCCCGAATATGCTCCTTGACCTTCTCCACCATGTCGCAGTAACGCCGTTTGTCGAACAAGGCGCGAAAGGGAGATGTGAGCGTGAGCGGTTTGACTGCGGCGCATTTCCCCTCTTCAATGAGCCGCGCCATCTGGTCGAGTTCCCCGCAGGCTTTGCGGTAATTCTCCTCGCAGGAGTCTGTTTTGATGTTTACAATGAGAATGATCGTTTCTTTAAGCCGGTCATAGGCGATCACCTTGTCAAATAGCATTAAATCCACGTCTTTGAAACGTTCTGCGTCACGCTCTGCGTCTTCCGCGCCCAGTCGCAGAGACGGCTCGCTGTATTTGATGTAGTCGTAGGAAAAATAGCCGACCAGCCCGCCGGTGAAGGGCGGGAATTCCGGGGGAAGTTCCCGCAACGGAGGGGCGGCGTTTTCCCGTAAAATCTGTTCAATATACACGGCGGGATGATCCGCTTTCAGCGTGAGATTGACGCTGTTCTTTATGCTCACGCTATTTCCGCTCGCGGTGATTTCGAGTTTGGGATCATAGCCCAAAAACGTATAGCGTCCCCATTGCCTTGAGTCCTCGCAACTTTCCAGCATAAAGCATTGGCGGCTTATATTTTTAAGAATCAAAAAAATGCCGGACGCTTCCCGCTTTCCCGCCGGAAGGCTCGTCAAAACCGGAACCCGCTGATACTTTTCGGCAAATTTCAGCGCCGCTTCCACACATGGCTGGTATTCCATACACTCCTCTTCACAACATGACAGTACGTTCGAATCAACGCGGAATGCCGGCGGCCTCATGGTACGAAGCGCATATCGTTGGCATGTCCGCGTTTTAAAACCGGCTCTAAAAAAACAATGTTTCTTTATATAGAAATATTGTGATTGTGTCAAGGGGGTTTGGCGTTTTTTTTAGAAAATTAGAAAAAGCATCGCGCATTAACCGGAGGCTTCATAAAAAGGTGGAATAGATGCGCGCGATTCGGCGGGAGATCCGGCGGAAATTTCCGTTGCGGAACCGATCGCCGGTTTTCGCCTCATCCGAAATACGCCTTCGCGTTCCCAAAGGAGATGTTTTTCACAATAGTTGACAACGCTTCCATATCAGCGGGATATTCGCCGTTTTCAACCCACGTTCCTATCAGGTTGCAGAGGATGCGTCTGAAGTACTCATGCCTCGGATACGAAAGGAAACTCCGCGAGTCTGTGAGCATGCCTACAAAGGCGGCCAAAAGCCCCACATCCGCAAGCGTCTTGATCTGTTCTTCCATGCCGTTGCGATGATCGCAGAACCACCACGCCGATCCAAGCTGCATTTTTCCTCTGACGCCCTCGCGGTTTTCCGATTTGGAAAAACTATCCTGAAAACCGCCCATGATTGTCGCAAGCGGGTAGTAGTCTTTTGGATTGAGCGTGTACAGGATGGTTTTTGGCAACGCGCTGGTTTGCTCCATGAGATCGAGCAGTCCGGCGAGGTTCGCGCTTACCTGCCGATCATGAACCGCGTCATAGCCGGTGTCAGGACCAAGCCTTTTCAGCATACGGGAATTGACGCTTCTAATTGCCGCGATGTGCAGTTGCATCACCATGTTGCGCTTCGCATATATGCGGGCAAGCTCCGTCAGAATCTTTGTTTTGTATGCATCGGCGGCGGTCTGGTCAACTATTTGACCGGAGCGGGCCGCCTGAAAAGCCTTTTCGATTGTTTGGTCATCCGCAAACGCAAACGGCGGGTATTCAAGCCCATGATCCGAAGCGCGGCAGCCGTGGTCAGTGAAGAATTCGACCCTGTTTTCAAGGGCTTTAATCAGATCGGAAACCGAACGTATTGTTACGCCGCTTGCCGCGGATAATTTCTCCACATAGTCAGAAAATCCCGTTTTATCAATATTGAGCGCCTTGTCGGGCCTGAAAGAGGGGATGACTCGGGTTTTTATCGCGCCGATGGGAGCGGTTCCCTCTGCGATTGCCTTGTGGCATTCAAGGGAATCAATGGGATCGTCTGTGGTGCCGGCCGTATGGACATTGAATTTCTCAAGAATGCCTTTGACCGACAGACTGCCGTCTGCAATTACAGCATTGGCTTTTTCCCAGATTGAAGGAGCGGTTTTCGCTGTGAGCGGCTCATGGACGCCGAAGTACCGTTGCAATTCGAGGTGCGTCCAGTGGTACAGCGGATTGCCGATAAGCTGCTCTACGGTTTTCGCCCACGCGATGAATTTTTCATAATCGGATGCGCCGCCGGTGATGTACCATTCATCAAATCCCATCGCCCGCATCATGCGCCACTTGTAATGATCGCCTGAAAGCCATATCTCCGTAAGATTGGCGAAACGTTTGTTTTCCGCTATCTGAGACGGCGTTAAATGACAGTGAAAGTCATAAATCGGCTCATTTTTCGCCTCTTTGTGGTACAAAGAACGGGCGATCTCCGTTTCCAGCAAAAAATCATCATCCAGAAAAAGTTTCATTTCTTCCTCCTAAAGTGTGACGCCATTCTTAAAAATGGCGATTTCACGGTAATTGTTGATTTCATTTCTCGTTAGTATAGTACCATATAATCGTATCCAATAGCAATCGAAATAATTCGTCCCTGATGGAATCCTTTCCGCGGGAATGTCGATCATCCAGTCAACAAAACCCCGCGAAAAATTGCCTTCGCCGTATTGAAAGATTTTTTCGAGTCTCTTCGCCAATTTAACGTTTTTTCTCTTGCCTCCCGATTCCGGCGGAATGTGATGCCGTTGGAATTGACATAAGGGAATTATCCAAATCTATGGCTAGAGGCTTTGCTAAAGTTTCGTGCATGTTAAAAATCCTTTTTCAGAAAAAAAAAGATGCGCGGATTATTAGATTTTTCCGGTTTTTAGCGCGGGAGTTGTACATCGCTCTATACATTTTTGAAAAAGCCTTCTATTTTAAAAATTTATGGTCTAATACCCCGCCGCTCCGCGCATCATAACCGGGTATCCGCCGCCTCATGTTCCAGAGCTAAAACCGCGAATACACATTGATGCAGGCGGTGAAAAGGCTCACGCTTGACAAAACGTTCCAAGGATTCCCGCCCTAAAGCGAACTCGGCAAGGGCGAGGCGGCGTTTCTTCGTCAGGGATCGGCTTCGCAGGCGTTCCAGTTTTTTCGGCGCCGTGTATTCGGGGCCGTAGATGATCCTGATGTATTCCCGTCCCCGGCATTTGACCGCGGGCTGGAGCAGTTTCGCCCCACGGTGGGCGATAAAATTTACCGGTTTCACCACCATATTTTCCTCGCCGTAACTGGTGAGCCGGAGCCACCAGTCTATCGCGCTGGCGACAGACTGTTCGTCATTCAGGTCAACCACAGTATGATTGGCGGCAATGAACAGGGGATCGACGCCAGTCATATAGCGTTTGATTGTTTCCATCTGGTGAAGATGGTTTTCATTGTTCCAGACCTTGCCTTCGGTCGCAAGGATATGAAAGGGCGCAACCCGGTAATCTTCGACTGAGGATACGGTCCAGCAGTAGCGGCGGTAGGCTTCGGTATAGCGGATAAGACCTTTCCAACGCTGTTCAAACCGTTTCAGCGTTGCGGCGGTGTCCATGCCGACGGGCGGTTCGCCGACTTTGGATCGCGGTTTTACCGGTGATGAGACCGGCTGTTCCGCGGTTGATCCCATCCTCTGGACGGTTTGCTTCAAGGCGGCGACGCTTGCGGCGAGTTCGTCTCTTCCGGCTCTTCCCACCGGCGCGTACTGTTCCAGAAGAAGGCTTCTGGCTTTGGCTGACCAAGGCATAAGCTCCGTGTCCAGACACACCCAGCCGGTGGCAAATTGTTCCCAGAACCCGGATCGCTTAAGCGCATTCCGCAGACGTTCAAGGATGGCGTTCTCTGTTCCGTACTCAGAGGAGTCAAAAAAATGCCGTCCCATGCGGGTGTAGATGATCCCCTGTGAACCGTCCTGTACGCTAAAGCGGTCCAGAGCGGTTTTTGAGTTGCGGCAGAGAACGATCACCGCCCTGGAACCCATGTGTTTCTCCTCGCAGACCACCTGATCAAGACTGGCTTTCCGGTAATAAGCAAACGCTTCCACAGGGTGTTCCAGAAATTCATGGTAGGAGGAAGGTAGATGAGCCGCCGGGGATCCGCGGAAAAGCGGCTCATTATTTCAAAGGTTGCGCCGCCGCTTTCCTCGCTGATGGTGATGTCATGGTGAAGGCGGGTCTGAATGACAAGCCGCCCCGGCAGGTCTTCAATGTCCGGAAGATTATCCACACCGGGGAAGGGCGGAGCGCCGGAATTTGTCCGGAATTTTCCCGCCGGAAGTCCGGCGGCGACCGGTCGTCCGGGCAGACTTGTCCGGCAAAACCGGCTTTGCTTTTCTGAGCGCCTTTTGACGCCGGGGCGTATATCCCCGCGCCGCCTCTTTCTCTTTCACACGTAACCCCGCCAGCGCGCCCTCCTTCTTGGGCGGCATTTTCAATTTGAGGCATATCCTTTTCGGCGCTATAATCCCATAATTTCAGCTTGAATAGTTTCTCTATGAACCATGCTCCAAATTCCAGATGCGCCACTGGCAAGGCGCGGGGCGTACGCCCCCGCTCTCCCAACGCGCGCCTATTTCGTCCGTTTGTACGTCTTGATCTCCTGAAACAGCCGTGGGGCGAGTTCCGCACGCGGAAGCCGCACCTGGTTCATGGAATCGCGGAAACGAAGGGTTACGCTGCCGTTTTCTTTGGTTTCGTAGTCAACCGTAACGCAGAACGGCGTGCCGGCTTCGTCCTGCCGCCGGTACCGCCTGCCTATGGCGCCGCCTTGATCGTAGTCTGTGGCGAAATCTTCGCGCAGGGCGGCGCGTATATCATGGGCAAGTTCAGCCAACCCGTCTTTCTTCTGCAAAGGCAGAACCGCGACCGTAATGGGCGCGACCGTGGGATGGAAGCGGAGTACGGTGCGGTAATCGTCTTCGTTGCCCTTGTCCGCGACCTTTTCCTCATCGTAAGCGTCGCAAAGCAACATGAGGAGGGTGCGGGTGAGACCCGCAGAGGTTTCGATAATAAAGGGAATGTACTTCCTGTTGCCGTCATCCTGATCGATGTACTGCAAATCCTTGCCGGAATAGTCCGTATGGCGGGTGAGATCGTACTGGGAGCGGTTATGTACGCCTTCCAACTCTTTCCAGCCCATGGGGAACAGGTACTCAATGTCGTAGGCGTCTTTCGCGTAGTGGGCAAGCTCGTCCGCTCCGTGCTGATGCCAGCGCAGACGCTCCATCTTGACGCCTAATTTTTCATAATACGCCCAGCGCCGCTTTTTCCATTCGTTGAACCATTCGACATCGGTTCCGGGTTTCACAAAGTACTGCATCTCCATCTGTTCAAATTCGCAGGTGCGAAAAATAAAGTTTTTGGTGACGATCTCGTTTCTGAACGCCTTGCCGATTTGGGCGATGCCAAAAGGCAACTTCATGCGGTTGCTTTGAATGATGTTTTTGTAATTGACATAAATGCCTTGGGCGGTTTCGGGGCGTAAATAGATGATGTTGCTCTCGTCGTTTGACTCAAGCGGACCAATATGAGTCTTGAACATGAGGTTGAATTTCCGTACGCCGGTAAGCTCTCCGCCGCATTCCGGACATTTTTTTTCAGACACACATTCAGGCGGAATTTGATCCGCCCTGAAGCGGGCTTTGCACTTCTTGCAATCCACAAGCGGATCCGTAAAGTTCTCAATATGCCCCGACGCCTCCCATGTACGCGGGTGCATGAGAATCGCCGCGTCCAGCCCCACGATCTCATCATGAAGCTGGGTCATTTCTTTCCACCAATTTCGCGCGATGCGGTTTTTAAGTTCTACACCCAAAGGACCATAGTCCCACGCGCCGCTCTGCCCGCCGTATATTTCGGACGATTGAAACACGAAGCCGCGCCGCTTGGCAAGGCTCGTAATCTTTTCCATTGTGGCGGCTCCTTGATAAGTTTGCAATTCAGACATATCTTCTCCTAAAGTAATCAGACGCGCCATATTTCGCGCACTTTTTTCCCAATTTTTATTTTTTCATTATAGGCATGTTGCGGATGATTGACAAGCGGCGGACAAACTCCAACAATGAAGAGGGACTTTGGAGCAAGCCCCAAAATCCCCAAATCCACCCATGAGGCGGAGAGAAATCCATTCACACGAAGTCTCATTCTTCGTTTTTTAATGAAATTATCATTTGTTCATCTAAACCAATAAATTCTTTAATAATCTCAACAGGCGAATCTTCCGGCAAAACGTTTTTGGCGGCGTCAATTTCTTCTTCCGCCGACCGAGTGTTAAGAAACGCGCGGCTTTCACACATGAACCACCCCGCGAGAAACCTTCAATACCCGCCGCCTTGCGGCGGATGTTAGGTATTCCATAACGTCTTGCGACAAGCCGGCTTCCGTATCGCCCGCCTAATAGCCGGTGCAAATAACGCCTATCACGTCGATTGACGCCCCTTCCCTTTCCTCGTCATCTTCCTCTGCGTAAAGATGCAGGGTGTACTCTTTTCCCGCTTCAAGGTTGTCGGCGATTTCCGCGTAGGCGTATCCGTAATAGCCGTTGCGGTAACTTACGTAGCTGTTGATCGACCACCATGCGTCAATCTCTTCAAGCCAAGCCTCGCCATTGCGGAACTGATCGCTCTCAACGAAAAGTACGCCCACGGATTTGCCTGTCACCTTGATGGCAATATCCGCGTTGGGGTCGTTTGTGGTCCAGCCTATAATATCCCCGCCGCCGCTCTTTTTCCATTCATCGGGAAGAATCGCCTTTTTTGCAGTCCAGCCGGAAGACGCAATGTCCGAGGCGAGATAGCCGACATCGTTTCCGCCAATAAGCCGCACATTCTGGAATTCGGCGGATACAAGAGGTTCGGGGAGAGTCGTATCAATAGGAAGAATTTTAGAAGGCAGAGAATTCCATGCGGCGTCAAGATAGCGGATGACGCCTCTGGCGATGTCGGCATGCCCCTCGTTGTTCGGGTGGATGGTTTCACTGCCGGAAAAGTGCCGATCCCAGTCGGCAGGGTTTACCCAATCCGCCCAAGCAAGCGTGGGCAATCCGTAATGATCGCCAATTTTTTCTTGGTCGGCGCGGGCGCTCTTGCCGGGGTCGCCTTTTTCGTTCACCGCAAGGAGTACTACCGCGCGTTCTGAGTCATTGAGCAACTGCCGCAACACTCCTTCGTAGGATCGTTGCCTCACCCGCGCGCTGAGCCACTGGTCATTCATGGCGAATTCCACAAACACCACATCGGGATTATATGCAAGCGCATGATCCTTGACGCGGATCGAAGCGAAAACAGAATCGGTTCCACTGACGCCGGAATTGTGGCAATTGATCTTGCCGCCTGTTTCTTTGGCTTTTGCCTGCCACCACAGGTTGACAAGTCCGGACCAGCCCGCCGAATCCGGGGGAGCCGCCTGGTGTCCCGATGTAATAGAGCCGCCTATGGACACTACGGAAATCGTCTCGCCCTGCCGGAGTTTCATCATAGCCTGCTGAAGGCGGGGATTGTCAATCGCGCCCAATCCAGAACGTTCGCCTTTGGTGGCGCAACCGCCCAACAAGACGGCGCCGCACATGCCGCATGCCAAAACAACGCGCGCCCATTGTTTCATTGTCATCTCAACGCGCCCCTTGTCAATTAGATTCGCCGCATGCCTGTACCATAGTTTCTATGACCATTTGGCTTTCTGGCGAATTCGGTTCTCCATCGTCCCGGTAGAAAAGTCCGAAATTTTCGCCGTCGGAATCAAACGCCCCATTATCCCAATAAATAGGAACGAGTCCAAGATCGTGGGCTTTGCCGTAAACATAAGAAAGATAGTCAAGCCGAGTCTGCTCGTATCCTTCATGCCACACGACGCCGCTTTCACCGATAATGACCGGCGTCAGCTTTCCCGTGACAAACGTATTGGCGAGGGTTTTAAAGTCAGCGTCCACCTGTTTTTTATCCGCTGCGGAACCCCAGTTATGCCGGGTTCCCGCAATGCAGAATTCGTAGGGGTCGTAGTAATGTACCGCTACGATGAGCTTGTTCGCCGCATTATCCGTGTCTTTGGGCAGCTTGAAATATGTGGCTGTGGTATGCTTTGGGACAGCGCAGTACCCAACGATAATGAGGAACCGGCTTTTGTTGTTGCCGCCCACGCCGCGCACGGCGTCTACAAAGACCTGTGTCCACTTGTTCAATATTTCGTACTGGGATTTTTGATCGAATTCCGAACCCCATCCCCAGTTGCCGTCGTGCAGTTCATTGAACGCCTCAAACATAAGATAATCGCCGTAGTTTTTGAAGTACGTGGCGATCTGCGTCCATACCCGCTCAAATTGCGCGGTTACCTGTTTCATGCCTTCGTCGCTTTTGCGGGCTGTGTTGAGGGAAAGCCAGCCATTGTCCTTCACTACACTGCCGTTTTTTTCAACAGACCCATCGTGGTGAATATTGATAATCGCCTTGAGTCCGGCGCTATGCGCGTACCCTACGACTTCCGCAACGCGCCGCAAGAAAGCCTCGTCAATGTGGTAGTCCGGAGCGCCGCCAATATGTCCCATCCATGTAACGGGGATGCGCACAATATCGTATCCGGCGGCTTTTACTCCGTTGAAAATATCTTCCGTAATGGGAGGGTTCCCCCATGCTGTTTCACGTGATACGCCCTGATTATAGGCGTCAAGCGCGTTTCCCAAATTCCACCCCACAGCGATTCTTTCTTCTTTAAAATAAGAGAGGGAATCACGTTCCGTCATGGATTCAGGTTCGAATTCATTCTTTGTGTCCGTGGTGAATTCGTTCTTCGTGTCCGTGGCGCCGCCTTTTCTGTTTGTACCGCACCCTGTGAGCAACAAACATGCGAGCAACGCCCACATTAAGACGCATGACGTTATTTTGCGACCTAGCGTGATAGTAGTCTTCATACGTACAACTCCTCTGAAAAGTATAGGACGCGGTTCTCCACTTCCTCCTATTAATATCGGCGCTTCTCAAGCAATAGCGCGGAAAAAACCGCAAAAGTTGAGCTATATGCCTGTACGCGCCCGTAATTTGCAATCTTTCCGTTCATCAGCGGCGCTGGTGAGTTTAACAAATTCTCTTCTCTGTTGGCGGAAAGCTCCTGTTTGGTATAGTTCAGAATCAACGGATCCTTAATCTTGCCGGCGCTTTCTTGACCGGCATAAATCGCCAACTGCGCCGCTTCGTCCGCTGTTGACCCTTTATCCTCAGGAATAGCAATTTCAATAGCGTTCTTTTTGTACCATTGTCCTCCTCGCTAGGCGCCCCGATCAATAACGATGTCCGGCGCCACCACTTCCCAATGAGCCTCCCCGCCCCAAGGGTTAAACTTGAGCCGCAGATTTCACTGATTTGTGGTATACTTCCCTTAAACGCTTGGGAACTCTGGGAGGGGGACATGGCGCGGGAGAAAAGTTTCGATATGGCGGAAGAATTCGCCGCTCTTGATTTTCATTCAATCCGGCTTGAAGACCGGTTTGTCAGAACCATGGAAACCCTGATACAACAGCCGGACAAATCAATCTGGGAAGCGGGCGAAACCCGGGCGGAGGACAAGGGCGTCTGCCGGACGCTGGGGAATAAAAGTTTTGACCGGGAGGAGATCGTCAGGGCGCGCCGGGAAGCGGCCATACGCCGCATGGCCGGCTGTGGCGGAGCCATTCCAGCGGTTCAGGACGCCGCGGGGGTCAACTACGACACCCGCCTGAAGACCGAGTGATAGGGTATGTCGGCGGCAAGAGACTGGGGGTCAATGTTCACAGCCGCCCGGCGGCGGCGGGCTGGCGTCAGGGCTTTTGGACCACTCAAGCTATAACCGGCCGGAGCCGAACGACGGCGCGGGAAGCCATG
>JAIROG010000044.1 GCA_031257675.1 Treponema sp.
CTATTGCCCTTCTGCTTCGCCAATGCTGTGGAGATTCTTTTTTTCTTCCGGCGAAGCGGCTGATCCCGCAACCCGTGTCTAATCCTTTGGGCCTAAAAGAATAAGTAAACAACTTAAAAGACGTCCGGCGCTTCTACTCTCATCAAATCATAGAATGCCTGAAACGGGTTTTTTGGCTTTTGGTTGGGAGCATCTCCCTGATGCTTCTCCTCCCATCCTTCATAAATCGTTTGGGCCACCGTAGAAAGCGTTTGGTTTTCTGTTGCGTTGTGTTGTACGATTCTTGTATCAGTATAGCCGAAGCCATTTTCCAGCACAATGTGCAGCGTTACGATGGCGGTGATTTCTGGGTCCCATGGCCGTTGGTTTGGCGCTTGGTAAGTATCGCAGTAGGCCATGCACTTGCCTATGACGATGGAGTAAAAGGACTGGCTTACCTTATTGTTGCCGGTACCGGCGATGCAGCAATTCGATGGGGAAACGCCCCACGTTCCGTCGGGTAGGTCTGCCTTGATGTCTTTGGGTGAAGAGCCGATTGTTTTTCCTATAACGACGGGTTCTTTAAATTCATGCGTGGAAACACTTTTCATCCAAAATCCCTGCGGGCGTCTGTCGGGCGGGAAAAAGGGACTTCGTCAGCTCGTGCCGTGAGGTGTTGGGTTAAGTCCCGCAACGAGCGCAACCCCTACTGCCAGTTGCCAGCAGGTAAAGCTGGGGACTCTGGCGGAACTGCCGGTGACAAACCGGAGGAAGGTGGGGATGACGTCAAATCATCATGCCCCTTATGTCTTGGGCTTCACGCATGCTACAATGGCCGGTACAGAGGGTTGCGATACTGTGAGGTGGAGCGAATCCCTTAAAGCTGGTCTCAGTTCGGATTGGGGTCTGCAACTCGACCCCATGAAGTCGGAGTCGCTAGTAATCGCAGATCAGCAACGCTGCGGTGAATACGTTCCCGGGGCTTGTACACACCGCCCGTCACGTCATGAAAGTCGGTAACACCCGAAGCCTATGGCCTAACCGCGTTTTGTGGGGGGAGTAGTCGAAGGTGGGATCGGCGATTAGGACGAAGTCGTAACAAGGTAGCCGTACCGGAAGGTGCGGCTGGATCACCTCCTTTCACATTGAAAGGGTTAGGCCGGACAAAACGCCCGGCCGCATAGAAACGCGGCGCCACTCCCTGTGACGCCGCGCCCCACCCACCCCCCATCCCTTCCCCCCTCTCCTTTTATCACAGCAAAGATATAATTATTCTGCGGGTCAGCCGCGCGGTTCCGCGTTTAGGGGATATAGCTCAGTTGGCTAGAGCGGCGGCTTTGCAAGCCGTAGGTCAGGGGTTCAAATCCCCTTATCTCCAACAGTCCTCTATATTATAGTGAAAAATTATATCAGAACATGACGACAAAAACGGACGTCAAAATTTTTATACTATATATTCTGCTTTATAGACAGAGGCGCCTTTAGAATTAGCCGCATGACCCCGGATGGGTGAATCAAGCGTTCCATCAATGTAGATAAAGAAAAAGAACCCGTCTGTTCAACGCAAGGGGAATTGCTCGGCGTTCACAAAAGGAAACTATGAAGCGCGAGTGGACTGCTGCGGACGGGACGAGCTTGGCAAAGCGAGTTCGGGGTTCAATGTCATGGTTCAAGAGCTTCAATGGGCGCTTTGCCTATATTACCAGATTGAATGAGGCTTCGAGCCGCTTTGTACCCGTCAAATTCATGGAACATATGGACGCGCCGGATATTACGAAAATGAAACCGGGCGATCATGCCTAGCGCGGCGTGAGATACTGTTTTTGAGCATACGTTCTTTTTCAATAAATTCGGAAATGTTGTCTCTTGGTCAGTAATGATGGGGGGTGGTTGGGGAAAGAGAGCGTTTATCCGGCGCGGTTATTTCCACGATTATCCGTAGAAATGTTTTAAACGGGTCGTTAAATTTGATGTTGATGATATATGCGCACAGAGCTACTTCAAACAAACAAAAAACATCCTGAAAACTTTGATTTGCCGGGTGTGTTTATTTGACAGAGCATAGAACCATCCTATGCCGGGAGCCGGCATAGTCCGCGTCAATGTCCGCGCTTCCTCTGCTTGTCGCCCCGCCGTCCGGTTACAAGCGCATAGGCGAAATCGACGATATTCTGAAAAAAACGTGGCGTGAGGGTGTCAATGGTGTCTTGCGCGGTATTGAGGAGCGTCCATGTAGGCGGAAGAAAACCGGACGCGGACAGTTCCCGCTTGCTCACAAGCGCGGACGCGGCGTCAGGCTTTACACGCAAAAAAGATGCGAGACCGGCGGCTTCATAAGAGGGTAGCGCCGTGATGGTTTGGGCTGCAAGTCCAGCGCGGAAAAACCCCGCGTCGTCCGAGAAAGGGGTTGGGACGAGCAGCACTTTTTCCATGCGGATATTGCGAGCGGCTGTAAGGGCGCGTTCCCTCATTTGGGCGATAAGATGGCGGGAGCGCGAAACTCGAAAATCGTCGTCATTTCTAAGCAGATGATCCACAGCCGTGGAGATGACAAGCGTGTCCCCCACTCCGCAACAGTCGAAAATAAACACCTGCGCCTTGTCAAGACCAACTTCTTTCAACGCCTTTGCAAGGGCGTACGACCCCTGCTCCAAAAGGCTGTCGCCGAATTTCAACTCTTCCTTATCGGTAAAAAAAATGAGCCAGTTTCCGATATTCGCTTTTTTTAAGGCAAGCGCGGTTTTAATCAGTTCGAATACTGCGGCGCTATTGTCGTTCGCGCCCGGACTATTTGCGGCGCGGTCATAGTGAGCTGCTAGTACCGTAGTTACATGGGCTTTCGCAAGCGCTTTTTGCAGAATCAATTCGGGAGGGCGGCCTATGGTATTGAAGGCGGCGCTTGCCGGCGCAAGGCTGTCAGGATATACAAAAAAATGACGGCTCTCGTCAATATAGCACACAGTGTAACACAAGCGTACATCATCAAGAAGATTTTTGAGCATAGCAAACCGATCCGCGTCAAGCGCGATAAATTCCCTGAAACAATGGTAGGGAATCTCACGGGGGAACACGTCTTGAATTTCCTGCTTCTTTTTCTGCGATGTCAAATTTTTCAACTATACCACTTTAACGGTGGATCGTTCCCCGTCCCTGTTTTCATGCCATGCAATGCGACAGTATGTGAATCGCCGCAATTACATGCGGCGCGCCTCAAACATCCTGCCCGGATTAATCAATTCTTCCTGAGCCTCAACGATGAGCAACTCCCTGCCGCCGGCTTTGTACGTCGCGTCCATAATACCGTAAATTGACGCCGTCACCCGCTCAAGCGCCTGTTTTACGCCGCCCGTACCATGCAGGACGGCGGTAAGATAATGAGAGAGAAAAAGTGCCGCCGTAACGTCGCCCGAACCGGCTATAATTTCAGAGAACGGGAGTTCCGGCGTTTTTATCCGGTACATTTCCGCGCCGTCCGACACCAGCATACCGATATGCGACGCGCCGGCGTCGCATTTCTCCTTGAAACTCGTCACCAGCACAACCTTTGGACCTATACGGTGCAGTTCGGCGACGGCTTTTTTTACGTTTTCCACGCTTGACGCGTCAATGCCGGTTATGGCTTCAAGCTCAAACTGATTCGGTGTAACAATATCGGCGACAGGGATGATCGTGTTTTTAAACATTTCGGGAATGCCCGCTTTCACATAAAAACCGCGTCCAACATCACCCATCACTGGATCGCAACAATAGACGGCTTCGCTGTTTTCCGCGCGGACCCGCTTCACGGCGTTCATAACCGCGCCGCCGGTACCCGCGTCTCCCATGTACCCGGAAAGCACGGCTTCCACACGGGGCAAAACGCCCCGTATGCCTAGCCCGTCCACCAATTCATCCGCAAGCGCGGTGTCAAACACCCTGCCCGTCCAGTCGCCGTACCCTGTATGGTTGGAAAACGACACCGTATTGACAGCCCATACCTCGTGGCCAAGACGTTGGAGCGGAAAGACCGCCGCGCTGTTGCCCGCGTGCCCGTAGACCACATGGGATTGTATAGATAAAATCCCCATCATTTGCTCCTTTTAGAAAAATGAACGATGCCGGCGGCGATTTTGTTGAAGTTACATGACAGAAAACGCATAAACTTGCCTTTGCCGTCGCCGTATTTCAAGGTGAAATCCTTCGCCGCTTTGGAAAGCGAATAGTAAACCCCGTACTTCCTCTTGAGAAAATCCCAATGTTTTACAATCCACACGTAGAGATCGCTCACGGTATACCCTGGAAAATCAAGTTTTATCCATTCCTCTTTGATGATCTGCACTATGGGGCTGTACACGTTCTTGTACCACGAAACCAGAGCTTCGGAAAACGAAATTTCTTTTTTAATGCCTTGATTAATGAAATACTTGTGTACCAGAATGTGGTTGTAAATAACATCGTAGCGTCCGGTTTGCGTAAAATCAAGACTGCTGTCATCGGTCAATCTGCCGAAATAGGTTTTTTCATAAAAAAGATTCTTTTCATACAGAATAAGGCTGCGCTTCAAATCATCAATAGTCTGATTCGGTTTTATGGCGATTTCACTGGAAAGGCTTATCACTTCCGCGTCAATGGCTTCCACTCCTTGCGTCTTGGCAACGGATACGCGGTGGTTCCCGTCGCGGACAAAGTACGCTCCTCCTATTTCGTATAGTAGAATCGGCGGCAACGTGATGTTTTTAAGTTGCGCCTGATCCACCCGTTCCCAGCGTGAACGCATGTGCTCTGATTTGGGCAGGAAATATTGGTTAAAATCCTGGTACCTGCCTTCGCTTCCCACGATGAGTTTAACCGGCACTACCTCCATTCCTTTATAAGACTGATTCTTTGGTTTAAGAATTTCCTTTACATCGTTAAACGAAAGGAGCCTGTCCTTATCCGTGTCCATAAAGTGCTGAATACGGGTGAGCAACGCTTTGTTTTTCGCTTTGGTAAAATCTTCAGCAGACTGCAAAATCTGCATGGCATCGTTTGAATCCATTTTTCGCCCTCTTATTTCCTTATGCCCTTGCTGTAAAAAGATTCGGTGTCAATAATATAATGACCATACGCATTGATAACCTGCGTATCGCGGTATGTAGTAACACGTATGTCCGATAAATCGTACAGATGAACATGACCATGGATGAGATACTTTGGCTTAAAAGCCTTCATAAACCAGAGAAAAGCCTTAAACCCTTTATGACAAATATCCGGCTTGTCGTGTATGCCGAGCGGGGGCGCATGGGTCAAAAGCACATCGACAAAGCGTCCATACACAAGCCGGTTGAACAGAAGATGCGGAACAAGGCGGAAAATCTGCCTCCACATCTGCCAATCGGTGTATTGATTCTCCCCGGTGTTGTAGCGCATGGAGCCACCGAGTCCGGCAAAAATGATCTCTCGCTCAATTTTCACTCTTGATCCGATATGAATCGCCCCCGAACCGAGTCTTTTTTCCGCCCGTTCCCACAACGTAAGAGCGTCATACGCGCGTCCATGAAAGCCTTCCAAATCATGGTTGCCGTACACGGAAAGCAACGGCTTGTTGAGAGATGTAATGACAAAATCAAGATAGTCCTGCGGCAAATCGCCCGCGCTCAAGATGATGTCGACATCCTTAAACCGTTCTTTTATGCTGGCTGTGTAAACAAGCGGATCCAAATGATCCGATATACAAAGTATCTTCATCTTTGACTAAAACCGTGTACATTAAAGATTGTTATAGTATATAGTGTAGCTCAATGTACGTCAACTCCACCAAACGGCTATTGAGCGATCAAAACCTCACGATGAAGCGTTCTTTGAATGTCTTTGAGGACGTTTTTTTGTTGAAAGCGAAAGAACGTTTTGGATGCCGGCTTGCTTTCGCCGTCAAACCTCACGGCGCCGGTCAGCGCGGCGTTGTTGGAAACTACAATTTTTGGGAAAACAAGAGGCAATGCGGACATAAGAACGAAGGGTAAATAGACTTGTTCAATAACTGAAGTTGTTGAACAAGTCCAATGTACGACCCAGTTTGCGTTGGCGCTAATTCAACCAAATGCTCATGAAAGCAAACTGTACGAAGGCAAGGGGCGTCACATTCGTTTTGTCATATCTTGCGGAACTCTTTTAAGCGGCGAAACAAGCGCTCAACCAACCCACCTGTCGCTTTTTGTACTTTTCCTTGTCGTATTCACAAGGGTTCCTGCGATTATTCTTAGGCGATAGGTTCGTGACCGTTGGCGGCGGCCAAGAGTGGGTTTCACCGCCCCCGCAAGCTCTATCCATCAGAATGGGAACGCCTTGAAATTTTTGACCAGCAGTTTCTATCGAGATGCGCCCTTCGGATCCGCCTCTTGAGATGCGCGTTTCAACGATAACTTTATCATCTGTGGATGCCGCATGAAGCCTGGCGTTTCAGCCGCCTTTGGGCTTTCTGATGGACCGCCTTTCTCTATTATATCATTCTTCTCAATTTAGGGTAAAACATAACCTAAATCGCGGGACTTTTTTATGCGGCATGGCGGGCGGGATTAGCGTAAGAGGAATTGCGAATATTCCACAATTCCTCTTGCGACCAGTTATTTCTTCGCGGGGGCTACGGCTTCGACTTTCACAATTTTGATAACGCCTTTGCCGTCCTTATATCCCTTGCCTTTGTAAGCAGTGGTGGCAGTCTTCCCTGCCGCCACTTTAACGGGCGCCTCATTGACACCATCCGCGCTGTATGTAACCGTCACTTCAGCCGCGCCGTCATTGATAACGAAAACGCTCGCCGCGCCTTTTACCAACACCCAACCGGCCGATACTTTGTTGGCCGCGTCCGTAACCACACCCGTTGCGCCTGCGGGCGCCTTCTGTTGCGCAACCGCGAATGCGGAGACTACAAACAACAACACAATCGCACCCAAAAATGTCTTCTTCATAAAAGACCCCTTTAGAAAAAGTTTATATATCTTAAAGATATATATATATATATAAATATATCACAAGGATATATATATATTCTAGGTTATTCCACTTTAAATTTTGAAATTTCGTTGACCAACGTGTTTATGTGATTCTTGTTTTCAACGCTTATTTCGCTTACGCGAGTTACAGCCACATTGATCTGTTCCGCGCCTGACGCCATTTCATTCATTCCATTGGTAATCTCATGGGTAAGTCCGGCGAGGTTCTTGCTCTCTGAAATCACTTCACGGCTTCCTGTCTGCATTTCTTCTGAACCGCTTTTAACCAATTTGGTGAGTTCGTTAAGCAATCCTATTGATTCAAGTATTTGCTGGCTTCCGGAATTTTGTTCTTCCATAGAATGGCGTATGCTTTCTTCCTGATCCGAAACCGTTTTAACCCCCTTGTCAATAGCCTCAAATCTGTTCAAAACCGAATCTGTCGACTTCATTATTTTATCAATAGATTCTTTGATCTTTTTGAGAATTCCCGCAATGGTTTTGGATTGTTCTCCTGAGGATTCGGCTAGTTTTCTGATTTCATCGGCGACAACGGCGAAGCCTTTGCCCGACTCTCCGGCATGGGCGGCTTCAATAGCCGCGTTCATGGACAGAAGATTGGTCTGGCTTGCGATATTCTCCATAACTGCGGTAATTTCCAATAGCCCCTCGGACTCTCTCGATATTCCCTGAATATCAGACGCGACTTCCTGTAGCCCATTGCGCCCGATTTCAGAGGCGTCCGCAAGATTCTTAACATTATCTCCATTTCGTACAAGCGTTTGCGTCACCGAGGTGATATTAGCGAGCATCTCCTCTATTGCGGATGAAGACAGCGCGATATTTTCCGATTGCTTTTCAATATGCCGGTTCAATTGCTCAATATTATCAGTTATCTGCCCCATAGTCGCGTTGGTTTCCGTAACGCTCGCCGACTGATTGACGGTTTGCCCTTTGACGCTTTGAATATTGGAGGCGATTTGATTTACAGCGGCCGCCGTCTCCGTCATATTAGACGCAAGTTCATTCCCTATGCTCAAAAGAGCCGTAGATTGCTGTTTTATAATAACAACAAGCCCTTTAATTTTATCTATAGTAAGATTAAAATAATGCGCCATGTCGCCGATCTCATCTTTAGATTTTACGTCAAGACGCTTCGTAAGATCTCCTTCTCCTTCAGATATGTCTTTAAGCATGGTGACAATGCCCTGTATGGGCCGCGTTATATTTCTGGCTACAAAGAATATGATAGCTATGGTAAAGAAAATGGCGATGCCCGCAAAAATAACGGTGAATACAGTTAATGAGGACACCTCATGGAAAACCGCGTCACGCGGCGCGGAAATAATCACCACCCATGCCGTAGTTGTCAAGCCCGTGCAAAAGGGATACATAGCGAACAAGCTGCCGCCTCCATCCATTACGACGGGATTGACTGTCCGTATTGATTCAAGAACGGCGTTAACCACTGTCTGTCCAAGGTTCTGTAAAGACGTGGTTTGAAATTTTGCGCCGCGCAACTGAGAATTAAAGTGGGCCGCGATGGTTCCGTCATTGGAATAAACCGCCGCGTTGCCCGTATCATAAGGTTTCAACTCCTTCACCATAATCTGCAACGGCGTAATGACAATGCTCGTCCCCACAAGTCCGTATATCGCGCCGTCCCTAACTATTGGAATTCGTATGTCGATAGTAAACGCGTCTTCTCCCTGTATAACCGCCTTGACCGGATTAGATATGGTTTCATCTTGGTTGAGCGCGGCAAGCGCTTCTCTATAATTAGGATAGGGCTTCATGGCTATGTCGCCCGTCTCTCTCGTATACATGGTTATATACTGTCCGCTCTCATCGGTGCCGGGCGTATTGACATACTCGGCGTCTCTTCCATCTATGGCGTTCGGTTTCCAAGCGGTGTAAATGCTCATAAAATCGGGGTTTGACTCAAGCACGCCGTACATGGTGCTATTGTAATTGTCGCGCCTTTCATCAATATTAATGTCTCGAAAACTGTTCATAATCTGAGACAACGTACGAAGAATGTCCATATAGCCTTCAAAGCTTCTTTGTATATCTTTTGCGGTGATTCCTGCCATATTTTGCAGATTTTCCATCGCCGAGTCTCTCTGAATCGAGGCCGCGCGCTGAATCAGAACAACAGATATGACGCCTATCATACTAACCGACATAACAGCCATAATTAAAGTCAATTTCAACCGTAACTTCATAATCCTCTCCTCTATCACGAAGTAAAAATTTTATCCTTTAGGGACGCCCTTTTCAAAACAAAAGGGTTGCATGCAAACTTTACGCTTTTTTTCCTTGCAAACCTTTTTATTTTAGGAGTAGGAAAAAAATATCATCTCTCCTATAAATTATTAGCGAGTTGTCAAGAATTTGGGCGCTCCCTTCCCTTGAGCGAAGGTCCATTGACGCCTCCTAAAGAGAGTTAAAAAAGTATATCATTGCTTTACTTTTTCATCAAGTCTTGTTTTAAAAAATATTGGAGTTTTTTCAAAACGCGCGCTATGGGCGGTGGATTTTGAAATAGGAACTCATTATACATTACGAATGGCGGATATGACAAGATGCCGCCGGCGCATTGCGGGGAGGAAACAAGGCGTAAATACCCGTACCCCCAAGCCAAAGAGGAACGAATGACCGGATGCGCATGTGTTTAGCCGCGCTCCGCCGTTGGACGCGCGGCTTCCTTTTTCTCTTTGTTCTCTTTCGGATACTCTATGCGCGAATGGTAGTAGCTTGCCAGCACACGGACGAACGCCTTTTTAATGGCTTCCAAATCCCGGAATCTGAGGTCTGATTCGGCGAGCTGTCCGTGTTCGAGCTTGCTGTTGATGAGCGTTTGGATGAATTCCTCAATTTTTGTCGCGGTCTTCTTCTCTAGCGTCCGTACCGCAGCTTCGGACGTGTCGGCGAGCATGACCACCGCGGATTCTCGCGAACGTGGAGGGTTGCCCGGATAGGAAAAGTCTTCAACGCTCACTTCTTTTTCCTGTTCAAGCGCTTTGTGATAAAAAAACTGTATGAGCGAATTCCCATGATGCTCCGCGATGATGTCTATGACCTGCTTTGGCAACTTCATGTTGCGGGCTTTTTCAACGCCGAGTTTCACATGGCTGCGCAGAATGGTCGCGGACAGCCTCGGCGGAATCTCATCGTGCTTGTTGTAACCCGCCTGATTCTCCACAAAGTACTCAGGCTGCTCCATCTTGCCAATGTCGTGGTAATACGCGCCGACCCGCGCCAGCAGGGAATTCGCCCCGATTTCCTGACACGCGGCTTCGGCAAGCTGCGCCACCATGAACGAATGGCTGTACGTGCCGGGGGCTATGGTAAAAAGCCGCCGTATGAGGGGGGCGTTCAGATCGGACAATTCGATGAGCCTGAACGTTGTCGCCGCGTTAAGCCCGCTTTCCAGAGGCGGCAAAATTCCCAAAACAAGTATGCCGGACGCTATGCCGTTAAACGCAGCCCAGAACAGCAGGATAGGGTAGTCTTTTACCGGCGAATGTTGCATGAGCGTCACCACGAAGACCGCGGCGCAGTTCGCCGCGGCAATGTGGACGCCGGCTTTCACCATGTCCATACGGCGTTCCGCGTTGTACAGGGCGCGGGAGGCCACAATGCCCGACGCAAGGGCTATAAGGTACGCCGGCATGTCAAAGCAACCGGTCAGGAGACCCGCCAGAGGCAGCACAAAAGCCCATGCAAGGGCAAGGTACTCGCCTATCAGAATGGACGGCAACATGATTGACAGAGCTGTGGGAAGCAGAATCGAAACCGGAAAGAAGCCGTTGTTAAAAGAAAGATTCTTCGCCAGCGCGGCCGCGATGATGTACAGGCTTGTGATCGCGGTAAGCAGATAAATTTCGCTGTCACGCAAATTCCGTCCCATGAGCTTGCTGCCGCCAATAAAGATGAAAAGGATGTAGAGCATAAGGAGAAGGAAGAGCCGCCCCGCCCCGCCGCTGAAATCTTTTTCAGAAAGGGCGGAACTCAAAGCGTTCAATGAAACCATATCTTCCTTGCTTACGATAAACCCTTTCTTTATGATTCGCTGCCCCTGTTCAATATGGATAAGAGCCGGTTCCACACGAGCGGACGCTTCTTTCACCTGCTCCTCCGTATCCGTTCTTGAAAAGAACATATTTTCCAGAACAAAAGGTTTCAGCAGATCATAGCATATACCCTTAAGCGCGGCGGAGGCCTCGTTCTGCGCGAGGCGCGCGGTCATATAGTCGCGCAGGTTGCCCAGGGTGACGATACGATTGAGATCCACCTGTTCCCTGCCCATGCGAGCGCCAGAATCCCGCAACGCCTCAACCATGACGGGGTTGTACCGGGAAAGCTCGTTCCGCGGCAGGGAGAAAATTCCCTCTTCCATAAAATGGGAGAGTATCTTTCCAGCTTCCAAAAGCATGCGATTCCGGTCGGGATTCCGGAAAAGGGCATCCAGCGTTTCTACGGGAAACGCATTGGGAAATTCCGAATAAATCAGTATGCGGAATGCTTCCAGACGGAGATCTTCCGCGTCGGCTCTTGGAGCGGCTTGTTCATTCACGCCGTTTTTTTTAAAGAACTGGTAGCAGAGGGAAGCGAAGCGGTTGTAGTTTCTTTCGGCTTCAAGGCTTTTTGCGCTCTCATAGCGGAAAACAGCGGACACAAGGCGTTTCCGCTCTTCAATGAGCAGGTTTGTCGCGGCTTCGTCAACGTAGGAAACTGGTCTTGCCGCTATTACATCGTGTTCCGCGACTTTTCCAACTTCGAATTCGCTCAAATTGCCGATGTTGTCGCGGGAATTTCCCGAATTCATTATCACAATGGACGAAATCAGAAACGCGGCTGCCGTAACAATCACTGGGCCCGGGCTGATTTTCGCGTCCTTGATCTTCTTGAGGATGACATTGGCGTACACTTCAGCGCACGCTTCCCGCAGGTTAAATTTGTTTTTCATGGTCATAAGCTTGTATTATCTTCTTAATGAGAGGATTGCGGACGACATCCGCCGTATGGAGATAGGAAAAATGTATTCCTTCAACATCTTTGAGCAGGGAAACCGCATGGATCAACCCTGAATCGACCCGTTTTGGAAGATCAATCTGGGTTGTGTCTCCGGTGATGATGGAACGCGATCCTTGTCCCAAGCGCGTCAGAAACATTTTCATCTGTTCTTTGGTCGTGTTCTGCGCCTCGTCAAGGATGATTACGCTGTCGTTGAGGCTCCTTCCCCGCATGTAGGCAAGCGGCGCTATCTCTATGGCTCTGGTTTCCTCAAGCCGGCGAATGACTTCAAACGGCACGAGCGATTCCATCGCGTCGTACAGCGGGCGCAGGTAGGGATTTATTTTCTGCATGATATCCCCGGGCAAAAAGCCAAGGCTTTCTCCGGCTTCCACAACCGGGCGGGTCAACGCCAGTTTCCGCGTTTTTTTCGACAATACGAGGCGAAGCGCCTCGGCGACCGCGAGATAGGTCTTGCCGGTTCCGGCGGGACCTATGCAGAAACTGACATCACACGCCCTCATACCCTGTATGTACCGCGCCTGATTCCTGCTTCTGGGGTACACACGACTGAATCCGTTTGGAATATGGATAGCCGCGTCCCGTATGGGATCGGATGCGCCGCCTGTGGGCGCGGCATCCCCTATGGTTCCGATGAGCGCCTTGACGTATTCGCTTGAAGGGTTTTCGCCGGAGCGCGCCGCGTCGACAAGCCCGTTTATCACCGTTTTGAATCGCGCCGCGGCTTCCTCCCCGGCGCGCTCGATGCGCACCTCATTGCCGCGCGCAAGAACCTCGCCGCCCAATTCCGCCTCAAGCGTTTTTAAATTATCGTCATTCGCCCCGCATACTCGTGATAAAATATCTTGATTATCCAAAACAACGACCATTTCCAAATTATTCAAAAAAGTTTAGAACACCTCCCCTACACATCCATTACAAGTAGTGTAACGGTTGATTATATGCGTAGTCAAGCGCCCGCGTTGCATTACGGGAAATGCCGCCCAAGAAGGAGGGCGCGCCGGCGGGGTTGAGAGTGAAAGAGAAAGAGGCGGCGGCGCGAGGATATACGCCCCGGCGTCAAAAGGCGCTCGGAAAAGCGAAGCCGGCTTTGCCGGACAAGTCCGCCCGGGCGGCCGTCCGCCGCCGAAAGTCCTCGGGACGGCTTTTATGCGGCAAGCCGGTCAGGGAAGCCCTTTTCCACCTGAACGGGGCGGAAAAAAAGCGTCCCGCCAACCCCAAGAAAAGACGGGTCTCTGCCGCGAGGCCGCCGCCTCCGGCCGCCCGGTCTGGACGCGCTTCCGGCGTAAACGCGGGAAGACCGCCGCCCTCCTCTTGCGGCGGCGGACGGACGGACTTCAACGCCACCCTTGAGTTTGCGGGGAAACTCAAAGCCATAAGCCCCGCGAGCGTTGACTGCAACCTGAAAAAAGGCGGAGAATCCCTCACGCTCAAGGGGAAAATACCCCCCACCACCACATTCGCGCGCCCTCTGAAAGGCCGCGTCTCCGTCAGGGCGTTCTACGCCGCTGAAGAGCGGAAGACACCCGGGTTCAGGCGCATTGACATGGACGGCCCGCTGGGGTCAGAAGTCCGCCCCTCCCCAACAACGCCCATTTCCAGACCTTTAACGCCCTCTTGAACGCCAACCACGCCGCGTCGACCCCCATTATCGAGTCCCGCTGCTGTTGCGGCTGTGTTTCATCAGACAGAAAAACGGCGCGGCTGCCCGCGAACACATCGCCGCGACTGGCTCCCGGATTGCCAGAAGCATGCTCTCCTGACCGCCGTCTATGCGCCGTCGGCTCCCCTCCTTAACTTTTTCACGCCCGCCCAAAAACTTAAACGCAAGGCTATGGCGGGTTCCAAAGAAACCAAGGGCTGCGATGATCCACGAAGTCCGTTCCAACCGCTCATGAAGGACAGGGAGCCGCCGCAAGCGCGTTATGACGGATTCACGGCGCGCCGCGCCCTTTACATACATACGACTTGCAAGTACATCTATCAGGCGGAGTCGTGGAACATATCTGCGATCAAGTCCGGCGGCTGGACAAAGATCGCCGATACACTGCGGTCCTGCAAAAACGCTCGCTGAACCTGGTTTTACACAAAGCGGACTGACGGTCGGCGCGAGCTATACACCGCATTGTACTGACTTCTACGGAGAATGAGGGAAAGACATTGTACAACGCCGCGCGGGACACATCGCGGCCTTCGGCGGCTTTTCCTTTTTTCTTCCCAGACAAGCGCTTTAGCAATTTCCACCGCTGTGATTCATATTGGTACGAGAAAGCGCCCGACGTTCCAGCCGCAACCATTCACATCTACAAAGCCGGACAACAGGACGCCTTCAACGGCGCCGTTCCACCGTATTATTACTATGCCAATTTCCCACTCGGCCAATTGGGCGCCCTGAGCGGCGCGCATGCCGGAAGATTTATTTTTTAGCGGCGGAAAACAACGCCGGCACATTCTCCGCCATCTTCCACACCTTCTATGTAGACGCAGGGATTGTGAACTGGCAATGGCGGTACGGCGGGAATTTGTGTTGAAAACCTCATTGAGCCGCCTCTGTAAAAGAACATAAAAAACAAATAAAAAGAGCGGAGCGTCTTGTGGACGATCCGCTCTTTTCATAGCCGGACGCATACCGCTCCCTTATTTCCCTGTATTCAAGTTTCGCGCTTCAAAAAATTCGGCCGGTACCCCGCTGTAGAGCGCGTTTTACGGGTGGGTGGAGGGCTACTCCACCGTTATTTCAATATATTTCGATGACAGAATCCCCGTACCACAGAACCATCTGACCTGTTCCTGCACAATATCCGCCTGAAAGTAGTAAACCCCCGGATGCGCGGGAATCTCAACCGGCATAATCGCATGAAAACAGCCTTTTTGCATGGCATAAGGATGGAAGCGGGGATAATCCCATTGATAGACAGTTTTGTCGTGATTATACCAGTGGTATGACAGAAATACTTTGTCGTCTTGAGCGAGAAGCTCGGCGGCTTCTCCTGTCGCGCGCACCTGTATTTCCGCGCAGTAGCGCAACTCTTTTCGCATCTTTTGCGGAATGACGGCTATGCAGCGATTTTCAGAAATGGGTTGGGGGGGGGGGGGGGATCCATGTATAGGACTCGTCTTCGTAAAGGTAAAATGAGGTGCAACCATTATTCGGAAACAATGTGTTATAATGGGCGGTCTTCTTTTCCCGCGTTTCCCTCGGCGTGAGCAAATCCCAATGTTCAAGCCATATTTCGTCCAAATGCTCATTGCGCCCAAGAACGCGCAACGGTTCATGGATGCGGCTGGGCAGCGTAAGAATGCCCGGAATGTTGCGGAACAACCGCAGTTGATAATCCGGAAACCACGGTCCCGAACAAATATAATGGGTGTTGTCAACAAACCATTTTCGGGGAATCCACCATGCGTTAATCAAACGGTTTGATACGTAACGCTCAAGAAGGCCCCTCGTGCAGTTGGCGCTCAGCGTTTCGTCATCATCTATTCTGAATATCCAGTCTTTGGCGCAGAAGTAAAAAATATCCGCCGAATGCTCTTCAAAGCAACCTTTGCCCGGCATTTGCACCACCGTATCCGCATAACCGGCAAGCCGGTTCCGTATGCCCTCGTCATCATTGTCAAGAACGAGCGTTATTTCGTCTTTCAGTGGCGCCAGACTTTTAAGCAGGGATATGAGCCGTTCCACATCGTTTGCGCGGGATACTATGGCAAAAGAAATCGTAGTCTGAATAACCGGCAGCAACGCGCCGTCAAACTCAACAGGCGCTCTGCCTTCATGATTGCCGGCTTTCGCCGGCATGCTGATATGGGACATGTTACGCTCCTTTCTTTAATTTGCAAGATGGTGTTTTATAAGAAAACATTGCTGACAGGAGAACCATGCGGGTAGGGTAGGGGGCGCGTCAACTCACGCGCCTCGCTCTTCCATGCGCCAGCCGGCAAGAAAATGCTCGTGCGCGGCGATGGTCGCCGCCATTACAATATCCTGCACTTCTCCGCGTCCAAGCCAATTGCCGCCGTCCAGTTTGTAGAGGCTTTCCAGCAGGGACTCGATCTCTTCAATAGCGCAAACGGTTGAGGCGCGGCGGCGTTCAAGCCCCCGCACTTCCTGCTCAAAGGTTTTGTTGTATGTTACATCACGCCAATCCACACACGCTCCGTCTGGCTATGCCGCTAATGCCGCCGCTTTGCGCTTTACCGCAACAAAAGGCGCGGGTTTACCGTAACGCCGTTCTTGTACACGGTGAAGTGCAGGTGGGATCCGGTGCTGCGTCCAGTGCTGCCCACATCGCCGATAAGCTCGCCCGCGTTGACGTAGACGCCCGCTTTAGCGCGGATGACGCTCAGGTGCGCATACAGGGTGCGGTAGCCTCCCGAATGGCTGATGACCACATGGTAGCCGTAGGAGTCGCTCCAGCCCGCAAAGGTTACGCGGCCCGCCATGGCGGCGCGCACCGGCGCGCCGGTGCGCGCGCGTATGTCCATGCCGTTGTGGAATTCGCGGGATGCGCCGCCGAACGGATCGTAGCGGTAGCCGTAGGAATCGGTGATGTACCCGCGGGCTGGCCAGAGGAAAATATCCCCGTTAATTTCCTGCAAGTCAAGATTGCTCATCTTGACATTGGGAATAAAAATATTCTTGGTTTCCGTGCCAAATTTTTCATGCATATCCATAAACAACTCATTTGCGCTTTGTATGGAAGCCGCGAAGGCTTGCGCTTCCTCTTCTGAAGAAGGAATTCCTTGATACTTTTTGTTTTTGGAAAGCGTCTGTATAAATTCGCTCAATGTCGGCAATCTCTTTTCCTTCGCCGTTCTTTCAACTTTTACAAGCACCCCGTCCTGGTTTGGGATTTTGATGGACTGTCCTATTTGCAATGTTCTGGCGTTTGTTATATTGTTCACCGATAGGAGGGTTCCCTGTTCAAGGGCGAATCGCTGGGCGATCTCGCCAATCGTATCGCCTTTCTTAACCGTATACGAGGTGTACAGCAACATTTTCGGCTTGGAGAAATCTTCCGGTTCAATCTCGGCGGTAGTCCCCGCATCCATAGCGCCATCGCTGTCAAGAGCGGCGGCAAGCCCCAAACCGCCGCGGGCTTTCGTAGCTTCCACCGCTTCTAATTGCGGCGCGGGGTTGTTTGCATCAGTTTTTATAGGAAAAATTAACACAATGGCGCATACTATAAGCGAACAGAGCAATCCCATTCTTAAACAGGCGTTGAATCTTGCCATCAAACCGCAACATCTCCTCTAGCGTTTTTGTTAATTATAAATAGTATGCACAATACATACAATTAGATCAAGTGAATTTTCTCTTTGACCGTTATTTTTTTTCGCTTCGCCTGTTTTTTTCTTCGTATATGCGCTATCATTAAGAATCAGCTTTACAAGGAGGGCTTTAGGCGCCGTCCAAGACGACAGCGTTTGGAAACGCTGACTTGGATTTTAAAGGCATGAACACTCGACATGAGAATCATTGATTTGCTTGCCATTGCCGGCATCCTCGTTTTCTGGTATGGCGTCGCGCCTCTGGCCGGAATATGTATACGCCGCTGGCACAGGAAGGTCTTCCGGCAACGGTTCAGGGACATTCTGCGCAAACCGCTTCTGGACTATGAAACATGGCGGCTGCTTGAGCGGGAAGGGTCCCAAAACGCGCAGTACCGGTTTTTCGGAAAAATTGAAGCTACATCAGAAAAGATGCTGTGGGTCAAAAACGATTCCTTGCTGATTCCTGTTGAACTGCGGAACGCGCAAGGGTTTTTTATCAACGACAACAGCCTGCGGCGCATCGTATGGCACAAGCTTCCATATTTTTCCGAAAACACGAACATTTTCCTCGCCGGAGAGCTTGTTCAGCGGGAAGGGCGGCGAATTTTCGCTTCGACCCCCAAAAAAACGCTCGTCGCCGTTCTGTACGATACGGAAGAGGAAGACCTTGTCCTGCGAATCATAAGCGCAAGCAGAAACAAGAACGACTACTGGAACGCCTTTACGCCATACTCCATCCTTATCGGGGCGTTCTCCCTTATTGTTACGGCTGTTTCTTTTCTGCGGCATCCCGCGTTCCGGTTCACGGTAATAACCGCCTTTATCGCGGTGTTCATACCGCTTTTCCCTTTTTTTCCGCCCGGCATCCTGTTCACCGCGCTCAACCGCTTTTTACGGAAACAATCCGAGACCGCGAGCATACGCGCCGACATGCTGGCAATACGGGAGCCGCAGAAACGGAGAGAGGCGCGTTATTACTCCCTGAAAGCCGTGATCTGCGAGGCGGGCGCGATTATCTGCGTCATCGTGGGCATCGGGGCTAACGTCTTCTTTGTTGGAGCCATAGCGTTGGTTTTCATTCGCGGCTGGGATTGACGCCTGCGAATGGCGCATCCGCGAGCGTGTCTGTCATTAGGCAGTACCGCGTCGCAACCGGCTTAAACGACGAGCGATAGAGGAAGCGGGAAAATCCTTCAAACTCAACAGGCAGATCTAGGTATACTTTTGACACGTGTTCCTGTTTGACTGTTTGTATGAGGCGGGAACAGAGATCCGAGCCGATGCCCAGCCCCCGGTATTCGGGATGGACTTCAAGATTGCATATATAGAGGTCGGTTCCCTTCCGTTTGACGGCGATGAAGCCCGCGAACTCATGGCGTGCGGTCTCGACTACGAGGACGGGATCGCCCACACCATGCGGCTTTCCTGCGCGGCATATATTGTGCAAGGTTTTCACAGCCTCGCCGTCGTTCGTCTCGTATGCGCGAAAAATGAAATCCTCTGAAAACAGGTCTTCGGTTTCATCAGGCTCTTCGCCGATTTTTTCCATGTTCCACTGCTCCCGAAGCGCATTGTACCATGACACAATCGTACGCCGCATCCTTCTTCGTTTGAAGGAGAACCAGTGTTTTTCCGCATTTGGAAATGCGCTTAAAGCCGCTTTGAACGCGCGGAATACGCCTTTGCCCTGCGTAAGGCTCAATTGCAAGGCGTCCCTCACGAGGGGATTGTGAAAACCGGCGGCAAAACATTCCATCAAGTGGAACCCATCGGATGAATGCCATTCGGGAATGGGGATGTACCGGTCGCCGCCGGAATCGTCCGCATCCGCAGTATCCTTTTCGTCCATTACAAACGAATTTTCAGCGTCCACAACGAACCGGGCGTTCTGATTTTCCATGCAAAAGAGAATGCCTTCAATTAATGCCGGCGTCAATTCAAAATGCATGGCGCCTCCTCAGAGCCACCGCATGGGGAAGGGAAGTACGCTGTCTATGTTGGATCGTCCGGTAATGCTCATAATAAGCCTGTCTACGCCCATTGCAACGCCTGAACAGCGGGGATACGCTTCCTGTCGCGGAGAGAAGACCTTCCAATAATCCATGTCAACGGCATGAGGCGTGAGCGCATGTTCCGCCTTGACCGCGGCTTCCTTCTCAAAAAAAACGCGCACCTTTTCCGGATCGGTTTCTTCGGAATAACAATTCGCGATCTCAATGCCGCGCACGTACAGTTCCCAGCGTTCCGCGGTCAGCCCGTCCGCGCTTTTTTTCGCCAAGCACGGCGTAAACGCCGGGTAGTCCATGAGCGCGACCGGTTTGTCACGGGGGAGTTTCGGCTCAACCGCGTGAACGAAGATCAGATCGTACAGGGCGGCTGTACCCATGTGCGCTGGCGGGTCGAGGCCGAGCGCGCGCGCCTCCATCTTCAGCCTGTCTTTTTCAACCGCGGTGAAAAGGCTGAAACCGGCGAATTCCCTGAACGCATCTTCAACGGTGAGGCGCAGGAACGGCGGACTGAGGCTTTTCCGTACGGCTTGGGGCAGGATCGCGGCGAAAAGAGACTCGGTTATGTCAAGCGAATCCTCGTACCCCGCGTCCATCGTATAATATTCCAGCATGGTGAATTCCGGGCTGTGCAGCCGGCCGACGGATTCGCCGTTGCGGAAACATTTCCCGATTTGGTACAGGTCGACGCGGTGTCCGGCTATGAGGCGTTTCATCCAAATTTCAGGCGAAGGCGTCAAAAAATACGACTGCTTTTTTCGCATTTTGGTCGGCGCGGGTGGTGTATACGTCGTTTCAAACGCTTCGAGGCACGATTCCGGTATAAGATTGGGGGCGAGAACCGGCGTATCCGTCTCCAAATAATTTCGTTCATCAAAAAACCGGCGTATGTCTCTCATAATGCGCGCGCGTTCCTGTAATAATTCTAAATCCACGATTGTTCCTTGCGATATAAACAATGCCTGCCTGCGGGCGGTCAAGAGCGTATGCGCATATCTTCTATTATTTGCGCGGTCTTGTCAAGGGTTCTATCGCGGCGCCGGAATCGCGGGCGTGGCGTGACGAAGATGCGGATTTTATCGTATGAACGGACGGAATCCAGCGCATTGCGCGCGGTCTTGCGGTCTTGTAATTTACACGAAATACAGGCGCAATAGGTTTTCATGTCATTCAAAAGCGTGAAAAGGAAAAGAAAAATGCGCCTTGCTTATCAGCAGGTATTGAGGAGAGGATTGGACGCAATAGCCGCCGCTTAAGAAAAAGAATGAAGCGGTAGTTTTCCCAATGCCTCCATGCAATTTGAAAGCAAAATTCTGTTAAATCTTTACTTGACACTCATTGACATGTCCTATATACTGAAAATAGGATGCGCTATTAATATCACAGTTGCCGAATCGCTTGCCTTTTGCGGCGGGAGGCGCTAGCGTGTCAAAAAGAGAGAAGCGATAAAAATCGCTTCTCTCTCAATGAAAAGGAAAAAGATGAGTATATCAACTGATTTTTATGATATATTTGATATAGATGGAAGCGGCTTTTTATTTAACATCTACACTTCATCATTAATAAAACTCGACGCTCAAGCGAAAGCCAAGTTATTGGAATGTAAGGAATCAAATAACTTAAACGTTTTTTCGCAATCTGAATATGAAATATTACAAAAAGAACTGTTTATTGTGGATGAGAGTGACGAACGCTCACGCCGCTTGGCCATTAAAAACAGTTGTCATACTTCTAAATATAAGAATAGCAGTGTCATTAAAATTGACATAGCCTTGACGAATAAGTGTAACTTTATATGTCCTTATTGTTATGAAAAAAAAATCTTGAATAAGAATTTGGCGACAGGTGACGGTTGTAATGAATATATACAAAAATTAAAAAGGTATACATTACATTCCATTTCTTCGACTACAAAAACGCTGGAAGTTGTTTTTTACGGAGGCGAACCATTGCTTGAAAAAGAATTTATGACACAGATTAATGATGCCTTTGTAGATATAAGCAATTCTACTGGCGTGGAATATAAGAGCGTCTTAATAACAAATGGCTCGTTGCTTGATTATAATATTATTAATATATTGAAATCTCATTTGGATTATATTCAAATTACAGTGGACGGAATGAAAGAAACGCGTAATTCCCGCAGAACAACTTCTTTTAAAGAAGATACGTTTACAAAAATTATTGGCAATATAAAATTCTTGCTCGCAAACGATATTGACGTCTCAATCAGGATAAATGTGGACAAATCAAACGCCGGTTCGGCTTTGGACTTGCTTGATTTCTTGCATGACAGTTTAGGCGATGGGAGATATAATTCCGGAACTGGAAAATATAATGTTGATATTGCGCGGACAAGCGGTTTTACAGCCAGTTTTTCATTAAATGAATATGTACCAGTTTACGCAAAGTTGGCGGAAAAGGCTTTTCAGCGTCATCAAATTGATTTGACATTATCCGCGCCGCCATTGGCGGCGTTTTGTACAGCCGAAACACAAAACGCCAACATTGTTTTAGATAATTTTGGCAATATCTATAAATGTTGGGATCGCGTGTATGAGGAACATGATATTTGTAATACTCTTGATAATATTTTGAATGGACATCCCGCTAATCTCAGGAGCTTGGACTATATTGAAAATGTTTCTTTGGACGCGGTTAATAATGGCAAATGCATGGAATGCAAGTATATAAATCATTGCGGAGGCTTTTGCCCTAAAATTCGCATGAATATAAAAGATGGCGAAACAGACAATATTTATAAGGATGACATGTGTAAAAAATATATATATTCCATGTTAAAAGAAAAGATTAAAATATATCTAAAGAACGCGGATGTACTGTAATGTATAATTTTATAAAAGAATTTTTCAAGTTCTTGTCACATATAAACAAAACTCATAAAATCTATTACGCAAGTTATGCCATCGCGTTGATATTCGCAACCACGCTCAATATGTCATTAACGTATTTCTATGGAAAACTCATTGACAGCGTAACCGCTCAAATTTCTTTTTCCCGCTCTGTCTGGGTGTATGGCGGCATTCTTTTTGGGACGTTCATTTTTTTCCGCGCGTGGAGCGTGACAAACATTTTCATGCGCAACAAGGCGCGGGGGATTATTTACCGCAAGACATTCGCCGCGTCATTGCGGGCGGACAATGATGGCAACGCCATTTTTTCTCAGGATATCGAAAACGCGAGCTGGTTGTTTCTTGACTTTGTATACACGCTGCCGGCCAATATAATCTCTTTTCTTGTGGTGTTCGCGCTCCTGGTCATTCATTCACAATTTATCATGCTGTTTTATCTGGCAAGTTTCGCGCTGTTTTTTATCATATCATATTCTCGTGAAAAAAACGTCGTGCCGCTGTATTATCAGGCTCAAAACCAGTTTTACGCGCTTATGGCTAAAACAGAAAATTTCCTGTCGGGAAGCGTTGATCTCACGCTGAACGGGAGGCATGGCTGGGCGCGGGAAAAATTGTCCGGCGATGTGAGCGGTTACAACAGGCGCTTCCAAACATACAAGAAAAAATCAATATATATTGAAATAATCTCCCAATCAAATAATTATGCGGCGTATGTTATAGCCCTTGCGGTCAGCTTTTCGCTGTTTTTGAATGGATATTACACGTTTGGCATGTGTGTTGTCGTCATTGAGTACGCCAAATCAATGGGCGATTCGCTTTCCTGGGTGTACGCGGATATGAATGAGTTGATGGACTACACCGCGCACCTGCAAAGAGTCAACGCGCGAATAAAAGAAAAAGAAATAAATATTAATAATCACGCCGCAAGCGCCGGCGCGGGCGATGTATTCTTAAAAGCGGACAATCTGTCTTTTAAGTATGAGCGGACATTGTTTGAGAATGTCTCTTTTGTATTGCGCAAAGGCGCCCCGCTCGCGCTGCGCGGCGCGAGCGGGGCGGGAAAATCAACGCTTCTGTCCATTATCGCAGATAAAATTCCGTTGCAAAGCGGCTCTATCACGGTATACGGACAAAGAAAAATCGGCATGTTAGACCAGGCGCCATATTTGTTCAACCGGACGATTCGGGAAAATTTGGCGCTGGCAAATCAAAATGCCGCGGATAGCGAGATGGAGAAGGCGCTTGCGCAAGTTGGGCTTGATCTTAGCCTTGACGTTATCGCAGGCGAATCCGGCAAGGCCATATCCGGGGGGCAGCGCACCCGCCTCGCCCTCGCGCGCCTTGTCATGCAAAACCCGGATATTGTCCTGCTGGATGAGCCTACAACCGGCGTTGACCAAAAAACGCGGGAATTTCTTATCGAGTTCCTGTCCGCTTTTTTAGCGGACAAGGCGTCTATCATAACATCCCATGAAAGCGACGTATTGTCAATCGCTTCGTCGGAGATGTTGATATGAAAAAAATCAAATTTATTGTCACTGTGATGACGCCCAAAATCGCCGTCTCAATTGTAGCGAGCATACTCATATTTTTAGCGGCGGAATCTATCGGCTGGTTCCTGCCGCTGATTTTCTCGCGAATGCTCGACGCCGTCTTAGCCGGATCGTTTCCTTGGCCGTTATTGTTCTTTCTCGCGGGATTGACCGCCGTCTCAATCGGCGTTACGTCCGCGATGAGTTATGTCAACAGCGCGTTGCTTTTGAAAAGCCATAAAAACATGGTTGATTTTCTTCTTGAAAGAACATTCAGCCGGTTAAGCGAGGCGCGGGATAAAAAGGGCGTGAGTTATTACAGCAATTTGATCTTGAAAACATCCGGGAAGGCTTTGGATTTTTTTAATCTGAACGCTTTAACGCATTTTTTCAGGTTGATGACATTGACAGTCATCAGCGTCATCATTTTTTGCATTGACACGCGCTGCGGGATGGCGACGGCGCTTTTAACCATAATCGCCATAGTGATTCACCGGTATAACACTCCGTATTATATTAAAAATTCTGAAAAACTGTCGGTTCAAAAACTGGATCTGTTCAACTGGATAGGCGACGCGTTGCGGGGAAGCTGGACAATACGGCGCTTCAACGCGGCGGAACATGAGGCGGTGCTGCTGGACAGGCGCGCGCGCCCGTTGTTCAAATCGGAAGGCGGACTGCGCGTCGTCGACACGTTCGCCGTTTGGATTGGCTTTGACTTTTTTAAAAACGCTTATCTTCTTTTTATTATTGTCTATTCGCTGATACAGGCGGCGGCGGGCGCGTTTCCAATATCTGTCGCGGTCGCGCTGATGATGTACAGCGGTATGCTTGTAGTCCCGATACGTCAAATCAACTCGGCGTTGGAGCAATTCTCAGCCTCATGGGCGGCGCTCAGTTTGCTGGAACATGAGTATGGGCAAGACATAATTGGACGCGGTGTGATAGTGAATGACATACAGACTATTGAATTCAAAAATGTAAGCCTGAATCTGGATAATAAAAACATAGTGGACAACATAAATTTTAAAATTGAGAAAGGCGGGCGTTACCGGCTGGCCGGCAAGACCGGGGCTGGAAAATCATGCGTTGTAAAATCGCTTCTTGGCTATTTTCAGGATTATACGGGGGAAATACTGATAAACGGAATTTCACTGCGGGATATAAACATGCAAAGCGTGTACGCCCGGACGAGCGCGCTTATGCAGAATTCCGCGTTGTTTAATTGCTCATATAGAAGAAAACATGCTGTTTTCAGATAGAGAGAAGAAAGACAATGTCAAATTCATGTGCGAAAACCTTAACTTGACTGGCGCGTCTATAAATTTTGACAGCGTATACGCGGACAATTTGTCCGGCGGCGAAAAGAGCCGCGTCTTGCTCGCCCGCGCCTTGTGCCGTGAAAAGCCGCTCCTCATTTTGGATGAGCCTCTGGAAGGCGTTGATGAAAAAACAAAGGGTAAAATATACGCATGGCTCTCAGATTATATCAATAATAAAACCCTGATTCTTATCACTCACGATGAAAATCTCGCATCCCTCGCCTCTGAGACGCTGTTTATAGGTTGAATCGCGCGTGAATGCTAAGTTACAGCCATCCGATCTACGCGGGCAGTTTGAAAACCATGGACCGCATATTATCGCTCCGGCGCATGTTGCCAGTCTTGGCCGCGTTTCCTACACAAGCGTTGCTGCGTAAAGCCCTTATCCGGGCTGGCGGGCGGTGTATACGTCGTTTCAAACGCTTCGATGCGCGATTCCGGTATGAGATTGGGGGCGAGAGCCGGCGTACCCGCCTCCAAATAATTCCGTTCATCAAAAAACCGGCGTATGCCTTTCATAATGCGCGCGCGTTCCTGTAATAATTCTAAATCCACGATTGTTCCTTGCGATATAGACAATGCCTGTCTATGGGCGGTCAAGAGCGTATGCGCAGTATCTTCTATATATTTGCGCGTATTTGCGCGGTCTTGTCAAGGGTTCTATCGCAACGCCAGCGGCGGCGCCTGCAACGCCGGCATATAAAACAGCCGGGCGCAAGGAATGTGCAAAAAAGCGGCGAAAAGACGCTGCGCTCTATATGCCATATATAGCGTCACGTCCATAGAATCGCGGGTGTGGAGCGACGCGGAAACAAATTTTTCCTCAAGAATCGGCGGAATTCGGCGCGTTGCATACGCTATGCGATCTTGTAATTTGCATGGGATACATGTACAATGGTTTTTCATATCATTCAAAAGAGGAACAATATGGATAAAGAGCATGTGAAGGCGGTTGTAGCGTTGCGTCATGAATTGCATCAGCATCCGGAGTTGTCTGGACACGAGGTGTGGACCAAAGGGCGTTTGATGGAATTTTTGAAAAAACGAGCGTCGCTTGAGATCGTGGACAAGGGGCGCTGGTTTTACGCCCTGTACCGTGCGGGCGAAGGCAAGCCAAACGTAGCGTTTCGCGCGGATTTTGACGCGCTTCCCATAGACGAGACTATTGATCTGCCCTATGGCTCCCTGTTTCCCGGCGTCGCCCACAAGTGCGGGCATGATGGACACAGCGCGTGTTTGATTGGGCTTGCTTTGGAAGTGGACAAGTACGGCGCGGATAAAAACATCTACTTTGTGTTTCAACACGCTGAAGAAACGGTTAGAGGCGCGTTGGAGTGCGCTCCCCTGATGGATGAAGCGGGCATTTCTGAAATATTCGCCTACCACAATGTGCCGGGCGCGCCGGAGAATGCCATTATTGTGAGAGACGGCGTGGTTTGTTGCGGTTCAGCCGGCGTGATCATCAATTTCAAAGGCGTTCCCGCGCACGCGAGCCAGCCGGAGGACGGGCGCAACCCGTGTTTTGCCATTGCGGAGATCATACGGAGCATACCTGAATTGACCGATCCGTCCCTGTACAAGGGGCTTGTGTTGTGTACGGTCATCGGGATAGACGCGGGGAAGGAGGCGTTCGGCATGTCAGCCAGCGAAGGCCGCCTGATGCTGACCATTCGCAGTCACTTTGACGAGGATCTTGACGGGTTGCGGCGGCGGATCGAGGACAAAACCATGAAAGAGGCTGATATATATGGGCTGACATATTCTTTTTCCTTTCGGGACGATGTTCCCGCGACATTCAATCACAAAGAGAGCGTGGATAAGATGCGCCGCGCCGCGAAAAAACTGGGGCTTGATGTACTTGAAGCGGATGCGCCGATTCGAGGGTCTGAAGACTTCGCGTGGTTTACCAAGCGGATAAAAGGCGCCATGTGCGGAGTTGGACTCGGAGTGGACAGGGCGCCCATTCACACGGCTCAATTCGATTTTAACGATGGAATTATACCGTCGGTGGTGGATTTCTTTCGGGCGTTGCTTGACGAGTGAATAAGGGCTTGCGCCCTTGCAATATTGACCTTTGCCGGTGGCGCCGGCATGGCGCGGCGGTTATAGGCAAAGTTCTCTCTAAGGAGTGCGATATGGAAAGTTTTTTTGCGGTGGTGGGGGCTATTTCAGGCTTCTTCTGGAACGTCCTTTTTTTGGTTGGACTGGTGGGCGGGGGGATATACCTTAGCGTCAGGCTCAAATTTTTTCAGATCCGGCATCTGCCCTACATCATCAAGCAGACTTTCGGCAAGATTTTTGACAAAGGCAAGGGAGAAGGCACGGTACGCCCCTTTCAGGCGGCTGCCACCGCGATGGCTTCCACTATCGGCGCTTCAAATATCGTAGGAGTGTCGGCGGCTGTCGCCTTTGGCGGTCCGGGCGCGCTGTTCTGGATGTGGGTGATTTTTCTGTTGGGAGGCGCCACTAAATTCACCGAGGTTGTGCTGGGCGTTTACTACCGGCAAAAGAACGCGGACGGACACTATATAGGCGGACCCGGGTACTACATGACCAAGGGGTTTCCCATAAAGTCTGTTGGCAAGGCTATGGCTCGCGCCGGGGCGTTCGTCGCTATGGTATACTACCTGCCGTCCATAGCTACTCAATCCATCTCTCTGATTCAGAACGCTGAAACTATGGGTATCAACAAGTACCTTGCTGGCGCAATATTGATGGCGCTGGTCGGCGCCGTGGTGTTGGGCGGACTCCTTCGCGTGGCTAAAACTGCTGACAAGATGGTGCCAATCATGTTCCTGCTGTATTTTATAGGCTCTCTGGTCGTACTATTTTCCTATGCGGACAATATCATCCCCTCTCTCATTTTAGCGGTTAAGTCGGCTTTTACCGGAACCGCGGCCACCGGAGCTTTTATTGGCGCTGGGTCGTCTATGGCTATCCGTATGGGTCTCGCCCGCGCCACCTATTCCTGCGAAGCGGGCATGGGATCCGCTCCCATCGCCCACGCCGCCGCCATTACCGACCACCCGGTCCGCCAGGGGCTGTGGGGCGTTTTTGAAGTGTTGGTGGACGGTCTTGTCTGCACCTTGTCCGGTCTGGTGGTGTTGACAAGCGGCGTATGGAAAGAGATCGGCGCGAATGTGGCGTTTACCATGCCCGCGGCCGCCTTCCAAAAGGTGCTGGGCAATGCAGGCGGCTATATTGTCACCATCAGCCTTTTCCTCTTCGCCCTGTCAAGCATCATCGCCGTCATCTGGTACGGCGAAAAGCTGGTGGAATTTTTCTTCAATACAAAGATTTCAAAATATACCCGCGTTCTCTATACGCTTAGCGTCATGCTGGGCGCTTTTTTCGGGGTGGAGGCGATTCTCGCCGTGCTTGACCTTGCCAACGCGCTGATAATCCTGCCCAATCTGATCACGATCTTGGCGCTAAGCCCTCTTGTGGCAAAACTTACCAAAGAGTATTTCTCAAGCGATCTGTATTACCTCAAAGATATTAAAAAATAGCGATATGCCGCGGACGGCAATGTCAGCGCGTATGTGTGTCCGTGGTGTTTCTCTAAAAAGAATTTATTCCGCGCTGGATAGGCCGCGCCGCCTATCCAGCGCGGCGATCCGGCGTCCGCAGTTGACAAACCGGCGCGATAGCGCCACAATATGGGTGTGGAAAGCTATGAAACGAAATAAAGAGCTGTTGTTGTCTGAATTGAATTCTTTGCCCGGATTGTCTTCTTTTAAGAAAGAGCTTGAATGTATAGTTGACGTTTTTATTGCAAACGAAAAAAAGGCGGGAAGCGGAAAAAAGTCCGATAAATTCCTGCGTCTCGTTTTTTCAGGGAACCCGGGCACAGGAAAATCAACAGCCGCAAGGATACTAGGCGGCATATATGGTGAATTAGGCGTCCTGTCCAAGGGGCGCTTTGTTGAGATTAACCGTTCGGATCTGGTGTCTGAATATAGCGCTCTTACCTCGGCAAAAATACGGGAAGCCGTGTCAAAGGCGAAAGGCGGCGTCCTGTTCATTGATGAAGCGTCTTCGCTTTCTGAGAACAAGACTGAGGCGGCGCATGGAGCCATTGACACGTTGCTGGCGCTTATGAGAGACAATCAGAATGATTTGCTTGTTATACTTGCGGACTATCCTGATAAAATGAAGGAATTTTTAAATTCCAACGCCAGCCTCGCATCCTGTTTTCATGTCATTGCGTTTAATGATGATAATTTTTAAAAAATTGTTGTAAAAGAGAGCAATTTCCAAACGGCTAACCGCCGCACGGCTAACCGCCGCCTTTGACAAAAGTCATTTTTTGTATTATACTGAATTTGTTCCAAAAAGCGAGCTATGTTCGGGTTGGTGTTGGAACAAGCGCGTGGAGAGCATTGCCGCTTCCTTATAAATTAAGTGATTGCGGCGCGCGTGATTTTCTCCAAATGCAAGAGGCTGTTCCAAAAACTGTCGCCCTGCGCGTTTTGGAACGGCCTTGCTATAAAAACATACTTTAAAACAAGGAAACACTGTGGCAGATACCGAAACCGCATACGGCGCAGCTGGCGGCGCAACCAGCGATGAGAGTACAACCGGGAAAAGCAAAGGAAAAATTATTCCGGTTGCGATAGAAGATGAAGTTAAAACCGCATATTTGAATTACGCCATGTCTGTTATTGTGGCGCGGGCGCTTCCAGACGTGAGGGACGGCTTGAAGCCCGTGCATCGCAGGCTCCTCTATTCCATGGACGAGCTTGGATTGCGCCCCAACGCCGCGACAAAAAAAAGCGCGCGCATCACCGGCGACGCCATGGGCAAGTACCACCCGCACGGGGACATGTCCCTGTACGACGCGCTTGCGCGTATGGCGCAGGATTTTTCCCTTAGATACCCGCTCGTGCAAGGGCAGGGCAACTTCGGATCAGTGGATGGGGATCCGCCTGCGGCGTCCCGCTACACCGAGGCGAAGCTCTCCCGTTTGGGCGACGAAATGCTCCTTGACTTGGGCAAGGAAACCGTGGATTTTGCGTCCAACTACGATGAATCCCTGAAAGAACCGGTGGTGTTGCCCGCCGCGGCGCCGAACCTTCTGGTGAACGGCTCCAGCGGCATTGCGGTGGGCATGGCGACGAACATGGCGCCCCACAACCTCCGCGAAGTGTGCGATGCGGTCTGCGCGTACATTGACAACAACGACATTTCAATAGAAGAGTTGATGCGCTTCATCACCGGACCTGATTTCCCCACAGGCGGCATTATTTTCGGGCGCGGGGGCATACGGGAGGCGTACAAAACCGGCAAGGGCAAGGTGCTGGTGCGGGGCAGATTCGCCATTGAGTCGAGCAAGACCGGCAAAGAAAGCGTTGTCTTTAACGAGATTCCCTATGGCGTGAACAAAGCCGCGCTCATGGAACGCATCGGCGTTTTGACGCGGGAAAAGGAAATTGACGGCATAGCCAGCGCCAATGACGAATCCGACCGCGATGGCATGCGCATTGTCATTGATCTCAAGAAGGACGCCATGGTGAAGCTTGTGCTGAACCAGCTTTTTTCAAAAACGGCGTTGCAATCCACTTTCGGCATCATAAACCTGGCGCTGGTGAACGGCAAGCCCCAGACCCTGACGCTCAAAGAGCTTATCGCGTACTTTGTAAACCACCGTGTGGACGTGGTCTCCCGCCGGACGCGGTACGACCTCCGCAAAGCCGAAGAGCGGGCGCACATATTGGAAGGCTTGGTCATCGCGTTGTCGAACATAGACGAAGTTGTGCGCGTCATAAGGGCGTCGCGGGATATAAGCGCCGCCAGAGAGACCCTTGAAACCTCGTTCAACTTATCCGAAGCCCAGAGCCACGCAATCGTAGAGATGCGGCTTGGAAGGCTCACCAGCCTTGAAATTGAGAAAGTGCAAGCCGAGTTGTCCGAGTTGAAAATGCAGATCGTCTATTTCAAGTCCCTGTTGGCTGACAAGCGAAAACTATTTTCCGTTATAAAAGAGGAGACGCGCGGCATTGCCGAACGGTTCGGAGACGCCCGGCGCACAGAGATCGTTGAGGACGAGATTGAGAGCATCGACATTGAAGACCTTATTATGAAGGAAGATATGATGGTGCTTATCTCAAACCTTGGATACATCAAGCGGGTGCCGGTGTCCGCGTACCGCAATCAGGGACGCGGCGGCAAAGGCATGATCAGCGCCAAACTAGCGGAAGATGACTTTGTAAAACAAATTTTTGTCGCCTCGACCCACGAATACGTCATGTTCATCACCAACGACGGCAAGGCGTACTGTCTCAAGGTGCATGAGTTGCCCGAAGGTTCCCGCATCTCGAAAGGCTCCCACATCAAAAGCCTCCTGATGGTGTCTCCCAATGAGGACGTTACCGCGACCGTTTCGCTCAAGGGGTTTTCCGAAGACCAGTTCCTTTTTATGGGAACCGCGCGCGGCGTTGTCAAAAAAGTGAAGACGAGCGAATTTTTCAATGCCAGAACCAAAGGCATCCGCGCCATCAACCTTGACGAGAGCGACAAACTCGTGAGCGCCCTGCTTACTGGCGGTTCCGATGAGGTTGTGCTGATTTCCCGCAAGGGGCAGGCGCTCCGTACCCACGAGCGGCAGGTGCGGGCGATGGGCCGGGCGTCGCGGGGAGTTATAGGCATGAAGCTGGATGACGGTGACGAGCTTGCCGGCGTGCTCAAGGTGGAGGAGCGTGAGACCATGTTGCTCCTTTCCGAGTACGGCTACGGAAAGCGCATTGAATTCAGCGAATTTTCACCGCACGGTCGGGGAACCGGCGGACAGAAGATATACACGGTCGCCGAAAAAACTGGAGATCTCGTAGGGTGCGTAAACGCGCTTGAAAACGACGAGATCATGTGCATCACAACCCAAGGCAAGTCCATCAAGATCACGGTCGGCTCCGTTCGGGTTATGGGCAGAACCGCCCAAGGGGTGCGTATCCTCAATATTGAAAAGCCTGACTTCGTGGTGGGCGTTGACAGGATCGCGCAGGAGAATGAATAGGTGTACACGAGGGTAATGCAAGAATCAGTCCCTACTCCCATTGTGAATGGGATGCCGGTTGCCGGAACATGGAAACATTCTTTTGAATATGTCAATCTTCTTGAGATTTCCAGACCATTTGCAAAACCTCTGCCCAAAGCGATGAGAGACTCCCGCATCAAAGAATGGCAGAACTTTCTGGTGCAGGATGAACGCTTCCTGCTTGAAGCGACGTTGAGCAATGTAAAGTTCTACCGGTGGGCGCAGGTGTTTCTCTACGATAAGGAGAGCGGGCAGAAGCTCTGGTACCGCAAAATCCTGCCGTTTTCAGGGTGGCGAATGCCTTTGACGCTTTCCAACGCTTCTGTTGACAGCCGTTCCTACGGCATATTTTTCCGCATCCACAATTGGCTTGACGCGAACATAATAAAAGTCGATCTTGACATTGAGCCGACCTCTTCGCGCCCTTCGTTCACCGCCCACCTGGAATTTGAGATTGATGAGACGAAACTTGAGCCAATGGCGGTAAGCCTGCTGTTTTCGGAAGAGCGGTCCATGTATTCTTACAAGGCGTTGTCGCCGGTGCGGGGCGACATGGTTTTCGGCGGGCGGCACCTGTCGCTTGGCGGCGCGAAAACCGCCGGGCTCTTTTGTGATTACAAAGGCTATTATCCCTACCGGATGAATTCGACATGGTGCAACGCCTTTGGGTTCGTCGCGGCGAAAGAGCAAACCGATCAAAAAAAACTCCGGCGCTATGGGTTCAGCATAGCGGAGAATCAGGCGAAGGAAACGTTCAAAAACAATGAAAACGCGCTGTGGGTCGAAGGCAAGCTGACGCCCCTGCCGCCTGTACGCATCACCCAACCGAACGGGATTCAATCGGACTGGGTAATTCAAGACATGGAGGGCATGATAGACCTTGTGTTTACGCCTAAAGAGCAGGTTTGCAATGAATTGAATTTATTTATAACAAATGTGGAGTATAATATACCATTAGGGTATTATAATGGCATGTTGGTCACTACAGAAGAAGAACGCATACATGTTCATAATCTCTGTGGGTTGGGGCAAAAATTATATATGAGGGTGTAATATGGGAAAAAGAAAAGCAGTCTATGCGCCTGGTGAATTGGAGAAAGTGCGCGGGCGGTTAGGCGATGTCGACCGTGACGAAGCGTTGCGTATGGCTAAGATTTTGGGCGGGGAAATCGGTGTGGAACGAGAGGGCGAATATTCCGCGCAAAACGCATCGTCCGCGAAAGCGAAGGCGGCAAAGCCCGGCGGATCACGCCCGGTTTCGAAAGCCTCAAAACCACCAAAACCATCAAAATTACCGAGACGCCGAATTGAAGTCGTGTCTGAGGAAGCGTCTGTCTTGAAAGAGCCTATGGACATAGGGACAAACGATTCCGGCGACGATCCCTCAAAGCCATTGGTACAGAGTTATTCCGAGCGCCTCAAAATGGACAGGCTGGCGTCTCAACCCGCTTTTGATATAAAAACTCTGTCGCAGACCGTGAAGTCGGCGTTCTCTTTTTTTACGAGACCGGAGGATTTTGTCGCGCCGTCTTTTGTCAATAAGAGGATGAATGAATATTACAGGGTGATAGAGACTCTCGTCGTTTCCACAAGAACCTTGTTTCCCAGAAACAACGCGAAACGCAATGAACACATGAGACAAATATCGCTTTTTGCCTATTCGGTGCTTGATGTCATCAGGCATTGGAACATTGAACGGATAGCGGGCGACATGGCGAAGATGCAGTCGCGTTCCAGAAACGTAAAAGTGAAAGACTTCGCCGGCATTATACAGGCAATCTACAAGCCGCTTTTCGTGCTGGAGGCTTTAGTTCCTGAAGTTCACATAAAAGGGTGTTATAAACTCCTCTACATGCAACTGTCTATAGAAAATCCCCTTGAAGTGAGCAAGTACCAAGAGGTGGTGAAAAATACGCTGGCCGCATTTAACGTCATTCGTAAAGATATTCGCATCCGTATGTATCCGATCTTAATGAAGCTCGTGTCTGACAAGTGCTTGCCTTGTGACGCTTTCTTTCGGCAACGGAGAAAATGCATCATGGCGTTTATCAAGTTCGAGGAATCCGAGAAAATTGCGCCGGTGGACATGCTGGCTTCGGCAAAACGAGCGTTCAAGAGCGATCCCGTCGAAGAGCGGTCTGCCGCAACAGTGGAAAAAGAGTCGGCTGAAGAGGTGAGAAAACAGGCCGCCATGGCGGAAAGGAGTGCCGTTGAGAGAGGGCTGAACCATCTTGAAATTATGTTTCCCGAAGCGGGCTGGAGCAACCTGCCTGATTACCCGGATCTCTATCCGTATTTCCGGGGTATTTTGCAGATGATAAAAGGGTACGAACTCATTGCGCCGACAGACCCCATGCATCAATTGGTCATCCTTGCGCGTATTATTGAGGAACTGCTTATTGGATTGCGTTCCGTAACGTTCACCATATTGTCCGATGAGGAAGCCAAAGAAGGCGAAACGTATCTGTCCGAAGAAATGACTGCCATCATAAACAACTGGCATGATTATATCGCCGAAAGTGTTGATAAAGAGTACGTCTCCCGTTTAAGCGAGTACTGCCAGGCGCTCGCCGAAGCTGAGGACGTCCGGAAGTCGTCTTTTGGGCGGCGTTTGGTTGATGAAATGTCTTTTGCAAAACGCCTCTACTTTCTTCCGCACCTGCGCTATACGGCTCAGAGTTCAACGACTACGTCCACGTTCCAGAAAAAAGACATCCCTTCATTGTTCCGTGAGGTGCGAAAATTGCGCGAAAACCTCACCATTGTATATGGGGAAATAGAGAAAGGCATGAAAGCGGGCGGGCCGGAAGCCAACGCTATATGCGAAGGGATTGCCAATCCGTGGAAACCTTATGTGTTTCAAGTGGCGGGACCCATTTCAAAACGCCTTGATGTGCTCTTGGGGCAAAAAAAGCGGCACAACGCCTCGTTGATTCTCTTTACGCTTTCCGTTACCATCGTGTTGGATTATTTCCTGAATAACGCGGACAGTTGGGCGTACAATCCCCCTAATGATATTCTCTTCCGCAGCATTGAAGGGCAGGGTGTTGTACCGCAATTCGGCGTGGACGAAAAAATAGATGTCGACGCCATTTTTAAGTGGAAGCTCAAAGAACGGGCGGCTCAAAAATCCTAATCTACCTGTACGTGCGGCATGAAAAATATTCTTATCGTAGATGACGAAGAGGGCATTCGGAAAACCCTGGGACTCATTCTGGAAGATGAGGGATACCATGCGCTCGGCGCGGAAGACGCTCTCGTCGCGCTTGATATGCTGATGAAGGAAGAAGTCAATGTTGTTTTCCTTGATGTGTTGCTTCCCAACATGGGCGGGCTTGCGGCGCTTGAAAAAATCCGCGGCAGACATCCTGATATTGAGATAGTAATGATTTCCGGTCATGCCTCTGTGGATATGGCGGTGCGCGCCGTGAAATTAGGCGCGTTCGATTTCTTGGAAAAACCGCTCTCCCTAGACAAGGCGCTTGTCACCTGCCGGAACGCCCTTTCTTTGCAGGCGTTGAGAAAGGAAAACATCTCGCTCAAGCGGAAGTCCGGCGTTCAACAAGAAATCATCATAGGGACAAGCAAGCGGATCGAACAGGTGAGGAAGCTGGTGAAGCAGGTTGCCGCAAGCGATTCCCGCATCCTCATAACCGGCGAAAGTGGCGCGGGAAAAGATGTTGTCGCGCAGGCGATTCACCACTATTCCGGCAGAAAAGACGCGCCTTTCGTAGAAGTCAACTGCGCGTCCATTCCGGACTCGCTCATTGAGAGCGAGTTGTTCGGACACGAGAAGGGCGCTTTTACCGGCGCGGTGTCGAACCGCGCCGGACGCTTTGAGATGGCGGATCATGGGACGCTTTTCCTTGATGAGATCGGCGACATGTCCCAGTCGGCGCAGGCAAAAGTGTTGCGCGTCATACAGGAACAGAAGATAGAGCCGTTGGGCGGAGAACGCTCAATACCGGTGGATGTCCGCATCATAGCGGCGACCAATAAGGATTTGGAAAAGGAGTGCGAAGCCGGACGTTTCAGGCAGGACCTGTTTTTCAGAATCAATGTCATTCCGGTCTATATGCCTCCGCTTCGGGAACACTCCGATGATGTGCCGGCGCTTTTATCCTATTTTCTGGGCAAGATGGGCAGCGAAAAAGCCGCCTCCATAACCTTTGACGAGTCTGCCCTGCGTATGCTCCTTTCCTACAAGTGGCCCGGCAATGTGCGGGAGCTGCGGAACCTCGCCGAACGCATCGTGGCGCTGTCTGAAAGCAGCCGCATCACCGGCGGCGCCATCGCCGGTTTATTGCGGAAACCTGACGGAACCCCATTCGGAAACCGCGAAGACGAGCCGATTTCGGCGGACATGCGGGCGCTTCCGTACAACAAGGCGAAGGAGGCGTTTGAAAAAGAGTATTTGGCATGGCATTACCGCAAAAACGGTTGCACTATAGCCAAAACCGCTGAAGCCATTGGCGTATACCCCGGCAATCTCCACGCGAAATTAAAGAAATACGGCATTACAAAAAAATAATTAATATTGACAAAACGCGAATAATCTACTATACATATACTAATGAGCCTTTTCCAGACGCGAATTGCGAAGCGTATTTCAAAGCGTATTTCAAAGCGTATTCAGTCGTAATTCGGAGCGTTTCGCTCGGCGAGTTGCGTTTTGGAACCATAGTTCGTTTTGGTCTTGAAAAAGGCTTTTGTGAAAAACTTTTGAAAAAGCGGTCTAAAGGCGGCTTTCCCAGTGGCTCCGGCGATTACCGGCGCTGAAGTTTGGGAAAGCATTGAGCGTAAGCGTACAAAATACTGTTACTGTACAAGAATCATGGGAGGGCTTATGAAAGAACTTACCGTCCGTCAACATGAAGTGTTAGACTTCATCACCAGTTATATTAAAACCCACACGTATTCTCCGGCAATACGGGATATTGCCGTTCATTTTGGCATGACGCCTAAAGGTGCGCATGATCATGTAACCGCGCTGAAAAGGAAAGGGTGTCTTAAAAACGATTCCAGTTATCCAAGGACCATTGAAATTTCCGATGACAGCCATCCGCTTGCGTTCACAGACGTGCCGATTCTGGGAAGCATCGCCGCCGGTACGCCCATCTTTGCGGAAGAGAACTATGACGGCGTGATCACCATGCACCGTTCCATGCTGAAAAAGGGGCGCGATTACTTTGCCCTGCGGATACGGGGCGATTCTATGGAGGACGCCGGCATCTTTGAAGACGATATCGCGGTGATTGAGCAATGTGACGCCGTAGCCAATGGTGAGATTGCGGCGGTACAGGTGGATGAAGCCGGTTGCGCGACCGCGACCATAAAACGGTTTTTCAAAGAATCGAACCGCATCTGCCTCGTGAGCGAGAATCCAAAATATCCGCCCCTTTATTTCTATCAGGAGGGAAATCTGGATGTTCATATCCTCGGCAAGCTGTCAACAGTCATCCGCTCCTACTAATGAAACGCAATGGAAACAAATTTTCTCTTTCTTGGTCCTGAGTTAGGCGAGAAACAGGATGCGGTTGACGAAATTCGCGCCAAGCTGAAAGGTTCAGGCGATTCAGACGCCCGTACGGAAGGCGGTCTTGAAGAGACGGCTTTCTATGCGGGAGAGACGCCCATGCAGGATATTGTTTCCGTACTGCGGAATGGCTCCCTTTTTTCCGACGCCCGTCTTGTCTTTATCAGAAACGCGGAAAACATCAAAAAAAAAGAAGAGATAGACGCGCTTGCCGCTTATATTGTCGATCCCGCCGATAATACGACTCTTATCCTTTTGTCCAATGAAAACGGCGTTGCCAAAACCATCGAAAACGCGCTTCCCCCGAATGGAAAGCGGATTTTTTGGGAAATGTTTGAAAACCGCAAACACGAATGGCTTGCGAATTTTTTCAGGAGAGAAGGGTTTTCCATAACTAGAGAAGGCGTTGACGCTGTTCTTGAACTGGTGGAAAACAACACCGAATCCCTGCGCCGTGAATGTTCGCGGCTGTGCCGGTTTATAGACTCTTCTGGCAAAGAAAAAGCCATTGTCGCTGAAGACGTGGAAAAATGGCTTTCCCATACGCGGGAGGAATCCGCGTTCACCTTGTTTTCGCGCATCGCCCAAGCCGATCTTGTCAAAAGCCTTGAGTCCCTCCACACCCTGCTTCTTGCCAAAGAAACGCCGCCTGCGATTTTTGCCGGTTTGACGTGGTGTTTCCAGAAACTGCGCGATTACCTTTTCCTTAAAGAGGAACATGCGGTCACTGACGCGGAACTCAGGAAAATCGGACTCGCGTCCCCCAAAGCGCGGAGGGACTACGAGCAAGCCGCGCTTTTCTACGACACGTGGTCTGCGGACGCCTGCCTCTCCCTTACTGCGGAATACAACATGCTGTTGCGTTCCGCAGGTCAGGGGCTTGATAATCTGCTCATGGACAGGTACGTGTACAAGCTGTGGGAAGCCGGCCGGCACTAAAGCGTGTCCTAACGCAACCCTTCCGCCTTCTTCAATCCAGACACCGCTATATAGGTCGCCGGCGTCATAACGATCTCTATGGCGCACTTGAAGAAGTAATTCGTCAATACAAGAGACCAAAACAGTTCCCAGCCGAAAACGCCGGTCAGACTCGCTATGATCACAAAGACAAGGCTGTCCAGCAATTCACCGGCAAGGGTGCTGCTTATGGTTCTGATCCACAAAAAACGTCCGTTCATGGCTTTTTTTATGATCACCATGATGATGGAGTTGGAAAACTCGCCCGCCAAATAACCGGACAGGCTCGCAAGCGCAATGCCGCCCGCGCTCATGCCGCCTAAAATGGCGTCAAATGCGGCGCTTCCCGCGTATTGCTCCCATTCAGCGTCCGCAGGCAGTACGCGGAGCAGGAAGAACAGCAGGGAAGAAAGCGCGAGGGCTGTAAAGCCCGTCCAGATGACCTTTCTGGATGCGCGGAACCCGTAGACTTCGGTGAGTATGTCGCCGAACACGTAGGACAACGGGAAAAGGAGGGCGCCGCCGTCAAAAGCCATGCGGATATTGAACACGGAAAAGCCCAAGTCCACGATTTTTGCGGAAGAGGCCACATTGCTGACCACAAGAATTGCGGTGAAGAAGGTCATCACCCTGTCAAGGCAACGGAAACGGTCGCCGGGTTGAGCGTTGAAAGAAAGCATAAAAAACTCCTTGTTTTGTTTGGAGAACAGAACGCCGCTTGCAGGCGATCCATTCTCTCAGGCGGGTTTTACGAGGAAGACCGCCTTCTAGGATAGAATACGCCAACAACGTTGCGGACGTCAAGCCTCCGCAAATTCACCGCTTGACATTTTTGTAGTTTTTACTATAATAGAGCGAGCTTGTTTCAAAATTCTGTTGGTTTTGAAACAAGGTTGGAGAAAAGCGGTCAAAAGTCCGCTCTTCCACTTAAATCTAGGGTTGTTGCCCAAAAACTTTAGTTTTTGGACAGCCTCAAGTAATATTTTAACCTATGGAAAGGATGTTTTCATGTACGCTTTAGTTGAAATCAAAGGCAAACAGTATAAAGCTGAAAAAGACTCGCTCATTAAGGTCGATCTTCTTGATATGGATCCCGGCGCCGCGCTGGACATTGATTCGGTGTTGCTTGTTTCCGGTGATACGGTTACGGTGGGGGACCCCTATGTGCGGGGCGCCCGCGTGTCTGCGGTGGTGGAACGCCATGAACGGGACAAAAAGATCATCGTATTTAAGTACAAACCCAAGAAAGATTACCGCAGGACAAAAGGACACCGGCAAAGATATTCCATTATTAAGATCAAAGATATTGTAAGTTGAGCCGGTTTAAAAAATGTGTTGTAAGTACGGCGGATGATTGCCATTGAGATTGTTTTGGATAATGATCTTCTCAAGCAATGCAGGATAAAAGGTCATGCGTATGCGGGCGGCAAGGGAAAAGATATTGTCTGCGCCGCGGTTTCGGCGCTAGCGCGAACGGCGGCGTCCGCGCTAGCTGGCGAAGACGGCATTGCGGCGCGTTGCGAGGCGCGGAAGCCGGGCGAATTCTTTTTGGAAATAGCCGGATGCGCCGAAGCGAAAAAAGGCTTTCTTTCCGGCGTGGGAACATTTCTGACGATTGGCTTTGATTCTATTGCAAAGGAATATCCAAGACAGTGTTGGCTGTCTGTAAACGCCACCATGTAGAGAAAATAACGTAAAACAAGACCTTCTCCCAAAATCCGGTTGATTTTGGGAAAGGCATACAAAGGAGCATAATCATGGCTAGAAAAAGAGGCGGAAGCGGCGCGAAAAATGGACGGGATTCAAACCCCCAATACCTTGGCGTAAAGGCGTCCGGCGGTTCTAAGGTAAAAGCGGGAACCATTATTGCGCGGCAACGCGGCACAAAGATACATCCGGGCGCGAATGTGGGTTTGGGCAGGGACTATACGTTGTTCGCCCTTGTTGACGGCGAAGTGTCCTTTACCCGGCGCCGCGGCAGAAAGCTCGCCAATGTAGTGCAAAACTAGCGTGTCTTCTTTCATATAGTCAGCCAAGACGTGGAAAAATTCGCGGATGAAGCGTTGATTGAAGTCTCCTCAGGCGCCGGCGGCAACGGTTGCATAGCGTTTCGCCGTGAAAAATATGCGCCGAAGGGAGGCCCATCCGGTGGAGACGGCGGCAAGGGCGGAGACGTCCTCTTTGTTGTCAGGCGCAATCTCCGCACCCTCGCGCACCTGCGGCACAAGCGGCATTTTAAGGCGGAAAACGGCAAGGACGGCGAAGGGAGCGGCAGATACGGCAGGAACGGCGAGACTATCGTTGTGCCGGTGCCGCCCGGCGCCGTGCTGAAGGATGTTGATTCCGGTGAAATGATTCACGATTTTGGCAAAGATGAAAGCGATTTTTTGTTTCTGAAAGGCGGAAACGGCGGATGGGGGAACATCCACTTTAAATCGTCGGTGAATCAGGCGCCCCGCAGAGCGTTGCCCGGCAAGAGCGGCGAGCAGCGGCGGCTTCGCGTTGAGTTGCAGCTTATGGCGGACATCGGGTTCGTGGGGTTTCCCAATGCGGGCAAGTCCTCTTTGCTGGACAAATTCACCAACGCCCGCCCTAAAATAGCGCCCTATCCTTTTACCACCAAAATCCCGAATCTGGGCGTACTGACGGTTGACGACCGCGACATCATTTTAGCCGATATTCCCGGCATCATTGAAGGCGCGTCGGAAGGACTGGGACTCGGTTTGCGGTTCCTCAAACATATTTCCCGTACGCTGGCGCTCATCTTCCTCATTGACCTGTCCAATGACAATTACCTCGCCGCGTTCGACGCCCTCTACAAAGAACTGGAGCGCTTTTCCCCGGAACTCGTGAAAAAGCCCCGCATGATAGCCGGATCCAAGTTGGATATTGAAAACACCGCAGCGCGTTTGCGCGAACTTGAGGAGAGATACCCTCAAGAAACCGTATTCGGACTTTCGGTGTTTTCAGGCGAAGGACTTGCGGATTTTGCGGCTTTTGTTATGAAACTGGTGAATGAAGCGGAAAATTCTGAAAAAACCCACGCGGAGAATACGGAGTGGCGGCCATGAGACTGGCGATCCTTGGAGGCAGTTTCAACCCTGTTCACATAGGACATCTTGCGCTGGCGGACGCCGTGATTTCAACCCTTCATTATGACCGCGTGATCTTTGTTCCGGCGTTTGTTTCGCCGTTTAAGCCGGATGCAAACGTTGAAAACCCGCAGGACAGACTCGACATGCTTGTCTCGTCAATTGCCGGGGACCCGCGTCTTACGGTTGACGATTGCGAATTGCGGCGTAAGGGCGTTTCTTACACCATTAACACAGTGGATGACATTATCCGGCGTTATTATCCTGACGGCAAGCCCGGTCTTGTCATCGGCGATGATCTTGCCCGAGATTTTACGCGGTGGTACAAGTCGGATGAAATCCTCGAAAGAGCGGATGTCATTATTGTCAGGCGGCTCTACAGAGAAGGAATGGATGCGCCCGTGTTTCCTTTCCCTCACACGGCGCTTGACAATGAAATTATGGACATATCCTCTTCAACCATAAGGGAGCGCATAGCGCGGGACAAAAACTGGCGGTACCTTACGCCTGCCGGAGCGCGGAGCGTCATTGAAGACCGGCGGCTTTACAAGCCGCTTGATAAACCGCTTTCCGGCGGTCTGGAAAAACCGGAAGTTGCGGAGCGCGCGAAAAAAAACGCGCCTTTCTCTCAAATAGTGTACATGGAACAAGAGGCGCGCGCGCTGGTAAGCCCGTCCCGCTTCCTCCATTCCCGCAATACGGCGCTTCTCTGCTATGATTTATGCGTCCGCTACGGACTCGATCCCTTGAAGGGCTACCTTGCCGGCATTGTCCACGACATCTGCAAGTCGTTCCCTGAAGAGGAGCTTGTTAGGCTTGCGCGGACAGACGGCGAGGGGATGACAAAGATGGAGCGGAAGAAGCCCTCGCTGCTCCACGCAAGGGCGGGCGCGGCGTTGCTTAAAGAACGCTACCGCGTTCAGGACGAAGCCGTTTTAGAGGCCGTGCGATGCCATACAATGGGCAGGGAAAACATGGGCCCGCTTGCGAAGATCGTGTTTATGGCTGATAAAATCGAAGTTTCCCGTCCTGAGGTGAAGCCCTCTCTCAGGGAGCTATGCGCCCGCCCTTCGGTGAGTCTTGACGAGCTGTTCGCCGTAGCGCTTGAAGAAACGGTCATCTTCCTTATGTCAAAAGAACAGGATGTTTCTGAAAGGACGCTCCATTTGCTTGCATCAATGAGTGGGAAATTACAGCAATGAGGCGGCGCCTCAGACTGCATCGCGCTTCCAAACGTGATGCAAGCGTGGTCTTTTTGTCGCTTATCGTGTTGCTGGCTGGCGGTGGAATCATGGTGGGCGTACTGTTTATCAATTACGACCCCATTCAGGAAGCGCTTGCATCCGATCAGGTCATAAACACGCTTTTTATCTTTGAAGGAGAACCTCAGAACGGGGCGGTTAAACCCCTCAACTCCTTTCTTCTGATGTACTACCCGGCGACCAAACGCGCCGCGGTCTTTGACATTCCCGGTCAGATCGGCTTGATCCTGACAGACATTAACCGCGTTGACCGTATTGATTCAATCTATAATCCTGAGAACATAGACGTTTATAGAAACGAAATATCCTCGTTTATCGGCGACGAGATTGATTATTCAATCGTGTACAACCTCGATACGCTTGAAAAAACGGTTGATCTGCTGGAAGGCGTGGAACTCTTCATTCCGGCTCCGGTGGAGATGTATGACAGCAGGCCGCCGGTTCTCTTCGCTTCTGGTTTGTGCAGATTGGACGGGAAGAAAATTCGTTCCTATCTTACCTATAAACTGCCCCAGGAAGGCGATGAAGCGGTGAATTTAAGGAGGCAGCGTTTTTTCTACGCATTTATAAAGCGTCTTGGGGAACAGAACAGGATGTTAAAACAAACGTCAGTCGCCAAGATGTTTCATAGGCTTATGAAGTCCGCCATGAGCGAGCGTGAACGGGAGCGGCTTTTTGACGAGTATTCCAATATCAACATGGATAGGGTGAGCATACAGTCCGTTGCGGGAACCACCCGTGAAGTGTCGGGGCAGGTTCTGCTTTTGCCGTCTTACAACGGAAATCTCATCAAGGAGGTGATCCGCCAGACCTTGGTGAATTTAACCGCGCCAATTGAAGGACAATTCAGCGATAGGGTGTATACCATTGAGGTGCTTAATGGCACCACGATAAATGGGCTTGCGGGCAGAACTGCGGAATTGCTGAGGGGTTTCGGCTATGATGTTGTTTCCGTTGGCAATACGGACGCTTCGCATGACAACACGCTTATTATTGATCAGTTGGGCTATCAGGTTGCGGCGCGGAATTTGGGGTCTATTATACGGTGTTCCGCCATTCAGGTTAGAGAGGTCGATCTTGAATCGGATGGCGTAGAAGACAGCGGCGATATAAAGAATTATAAATCTGATTTCATTCTTATTATTGGGAGGGATTTCAATGGACGATATGTTGTTGGCGGCTGACGCCATAGCGGATAACACGGGGAGAGATAACGCTGGACTGCAAACCGGCGGCTTTGATCACAGCGCTTACAGCGCGGCGGCCGCTGATATAGGGCGGTTGCTTGCCGAACACAATGGGCGTGAAGTGGTTGCGCTCGATCTTCGCGGTCTCAATGCGTGGACGGACTTTTTTGTCATCGCCGGCGTAACGAGCAATGTTCACATGCAGGGCTTGGAACGGCAGATAAAAGAATTCTGCCGCGCCAGAGACATAGAAATAGCGCGCGTTTCGACTAACCCATCCGATTTTGGCGAGGAATGGAAGCTCATTGATTTAGGCGCAATAGCCGTTCACCTCATGACGGAAAAAGCCCGTTCTTTTTATGAATTGGAACGGCTTTGGTCACATGCGAAAGTGATGCCCTTGCGCGCCGCCTTGTCATAAACCGGTTGCAGGCGCCGTTGTTACGACGCCCCCGCAGCCGGTTTATGCGCGGCGCTCATGCGCCCGTTAATACGCCTTATTCATCGTCAAAGCCGCTGTCGAAATCATCATCCCCAATACTAAAGCCGTCGAAGTCCTCTTCGTCGTCAAAGTCCTCGTCGTCCTCGAAGTCTTCGCCGTCAAAGTCCTCGTCGTCCTCGAAGTCTTCGTCATCATCTCTGCCGAAGATGAAATATGGTTCTTGATCACCGCACCTCGATTCGGTGTCTCCGTTTGCAATCGGAATGAGCATAAGCTCTTCATCCAAATTCTCAAAACAAGATGAATCCAATATGGTATTCATATAAATCTCCATGTCATCATAATTAATGTATAGAGAAAAGATAATGGAGATATTCGGTCTATGTCAACTGGGTTTCCGCTCTTTTTTAAGAAAATTTAACTAATTATCGTTTTATTTGCAGGGAATTAGCCGCGGCTCGTACCGTTCCTTTACATGGAACAGCCGCGCTGCGGCTTCATCGACATTTTTCGCCCATCCAAGCGCCACGGCGGCAAGGCAGGAATCTCCCGCAAGCTCGCCGTCCGCAATTTCAGGGACGATGAGAACGCAGCCTGTGAGATCGGCTTTAAGCTGGTTCCACAACTTGTTTTTCGCCTGCCCGCCGGACACGCGCATCTCGGCGATGGCAAAGCCGTTTTTCTGAAACGTATCCAGCGCGTTTTTCACTTGAAGCGCCATTGTTGCGAGCGTCGCGTATCCCTTGCCTTTTTCCCGTATGATGGTTCGCAGGAGTTCGTCATAGCCGCAGTGGCGCCGGCCGCTCTCCATGCGGTATTGATCGAACAGGCTTCCTGATTGCGGGATGATGCATCCCAGATTCCACCTGCCTTTGTGTATGTGGGGAAGCGTCCGCAAACCGCCAAAAGCCGGCGCTCTGTCAGTTTCGGGAAAAGCCGCGCAGAGGTTTATGCCCTCCGAAGTTCCGGCGCGGTCGCAGACAAGTCCCGGCTCCACAACACCCGTGCCGATGAGCGCGGCGATAAAGTCTGGAGCGCCAGCGATGATAGGGGTATGCGGCTTGAGGTTGAACCGTTGCGCCGCTTTTTCAGAGATGCCGCCGATGACGCCGCCCATTTCCACAAACGGGGGAAATTTCTCCATATCCAGACCAAACAGGGCGCACTGGCTTTTATTCCAGTAATACTCCTCGTACAGGCCATTGGGAAGCGAGGTCGCCGGTTCCGCTCCCAGCATGAAGGACACCCATTCTTGGGCGGAAATGAAGCGCGTTGTTTTTTCATACAGCGCCGGTTCGTTTTGGGCGAACCACGCCGCGTGGGGGAGAAAGAGGGATTTCGTTTCCGCGCTTTCACCGGAAGCCGGTTCAGCCACACGGCCGTCGCGCCAGAGCAGGGGAGGCAGACTTTTTCCGTCAATGGTATACGGAACGAGCGTTGGTCCGTTTGCGGAAACACAAACCGCCTCAAGGCGATCCGCCGCGTTCAGACCCGTCCGCGCCGCGTATTCGGCGGACAAGGCGGAAAGCGCCGTTGCAAAGGCGTTTTCCCATACTGCGGTGGAAAAAAGAGGGGCGGCGTCCGCCCGCTCCGGATACGCCGGATACGCAACTCGCGCAAACGCCGCTAGAGAACCGTCGCTATCAATGAGCGCAGCCTTGAGGGACGATGTGCCTACGTCGGCGCTTAAAACAAGCGGTTTTTTTAGCATGTACGTTTTTACCAAATTTTGAGAAATGTTGCAAGAATGTATACGGAAGGCGCGTCTGGCGGAGAAGAAGTTTCAACGAGCCTCCGCCGGGGAGCGCCTTCCATGTGGTCGCGGTCAATTCGCAACCTAAACCACATGGAATCTGTTGTCAAGCCTGTTTTTTGCGGCTTTTCAGCCGCCATAGTAAAACCCACATCAAATTGCAAGCCGTCCCGCAAGGCGCAGCGGCATTGGAGGCGGCGGCGGGTCAAGCCGTGTTCCCCTCTGCGCATCTACTGCCGCCGTCTACCCCATACGGAATTATGCCTTTACGCGCCTTTCCATAGGGCGGCGGGTTTGACATGCAACACTCGACCATCAAGAGACAGCCAGGGGCTGCGGTTTCGGCGGCGTTTCTCCAACCTGCGCGTCCACGCCCAAGCCTGCGGGACGCGGCGCCGTCTCGCACCGTGATCCGCCCTCCACGCCCCTCCGGGGGTTCGTCAGCCCCGCCGTCCGGCGGGGCCGGGCGCGTCGATGCTAGCGCCGGTTAAACTAGGGGCGAACAAGCCGAAAGCCGAGGTTGTCGTAGCGGCTAGACGGAGTGTAGTAGTCCCGAAAGGCAACCCGAACGTACTCGGCGTCATTGCGCCAACTGCCGCCGCGAGCAACGCGGTAAGTCCCCGAAGACGCGCCCGCAGGGTCGGTCTGCGCGCCAGAGCTATAGCCCCAATACCGGTCCCAGCACCACTCCCACACGTTCCCGCTCATGTCGTACAAGCCAAGACTGTTCGCCGTCTTTGTCTTCACTGGATGAGTCTTGCTCCCGCTGTTCTTGCCATACCACGCCACCGCGTCAACGCTGTTGCTCCCGCTGTA
>JAIROG010000091.1 GCA_031257675.1 Treponema sp.
TGTCAAACGCCTCTTTGCATTGGGCGGTGGCTACGGGGGTGCGGGTGGTTTCGTTTTTGGCGGTTTCGAGGGCGGCTGCGGCGGTTCCCCTGAGGGTGGTAAGTTCCGTTAAGGCCGGATAGGGGATATTCCAGCCGGTTTGCCTGGTGGTACATACTGAAATCCAGTCATCGGCCATTGCCAGAATGCCTTCCCGTGTGGCAGGGAGCCAGTCTTTTGTTGTTGCCATGTTTCTACTCCTGATATAAATATGAATTGGGGTGGTTTTGACCCCTGAAAACGGCGGATTTGCGCCCTAGTGAGTTAATTGGACACCCTAACGACCTGATTGGGCGCCCTAGTGACCTAATCGGGTACCCTAACAGAGTATTTCTGTCCGAATTTGGGGTAATTTGATAAAAAGACGGAAATTTAGGCGCTAGATACTTGACACGCCGTCTTTTTTCATACGTATAATGTGAGCCGTTGGACAGATTTTGTCTTTATTCCCAGCCATATTGTTCAAGATTTTTCTATGTTATATGCAAGCGAATTTTTTGTCAAGTGAAGATTTTTGGGGGCAGTGGACGGCGAAACCGTTCTCTGCCCCTGTTTCTCTGCCTTTCTCAGAGGGTTTCTTGGGTCGAAGGGGGGATGATTTCAGGCGGCATGGACGCCGCCTGCTACAGTGAATTTGGGGGCAGAAAAACTTTGTTTTGGGGGAATTTTGGGGAATATTTTTATTCCAGTTTGCGCCGCAGGCGTATTATATTGGACTTGTTCAACAACCCTGTTGGTTGTCTCACAAGTCTCGCAGATTTTGCGTATTTTTTGCAAAAATACGCAAAATCCGCCCGTTTTTTAGCGGAAGTTGTTCAATAACTTCAGTTATTGAACAACTCTATTATACAAAAAAACTTTTATCCCATTATTATAAAAACACAATACAATTATTTTTATGCTCTTTTATAATATATTTTTTATTTTCCAACCAATTCAAAACCAATTGCGCATAACTAGGGTATTATACAAACTTTTTCGTATATGCCGCGCTTGACGGCAGCATATCAGAATGGCTCAGGGTATGCTTCCGGCGTATTTTCAATGGAAGGCGGGGACGCCCCAGACGGGCGCCCTTGTTTCCACGCAAGACGGGCGGATCGGCAACGCCCGCTTCATAGCGTTGTATGAAAGCGCATTCATTGTATCCGCCCCGCATGTAAAAATCAAATGATGGAACCAAAGATATGCGGCGCATTGGGATCAATCTGTTTTTGTTGAGAAACACACGAGTCGCTGTAGTTGACAAAGACAGCGTGAATATTTAGTGAATATGACATTTCATTAAATTCCATGCCAACATTTAAGGCGGAGAGCGCCTACAAAACCTTCATTGTAATGCTGGTTTTTAAGGAATCGTTATGGATGTAATGAAAGGCGGTCCGATACGGGAGGAGCGTTATCGCAAATATCCCGGGACGGGCTTTCTACAACAACCGGCTTGAAGAGTGCGGTTTCTCTTACGGCGGGTATACGATTGAGCCTTTACGATAGGGAAAACCACCGCATCGGCATATAAAGAAAGCGGAAGAACCCGGGCGAAACCGCCGCCGCTTTGGTACCGTTTGCCTCATACCGGTAGATTATAAACCTTCGCCATTTCGAGTTTGAAGTCTAATTCCTTGCCATCTCCATGAATTAAGTGTCAGTGCGGATGTTTTCTTAGAAAATAATTTTTTGGAGAAATTTGTGTTATCGGATACGCAAGAGGGCTTCCTCAAGCCGTCTGCTATGCCGGCGATCTTTATAGATATTCGTCTGGCGGCAATAAACGCAGGGAAGCGCCCGGCGGCTGGGAGGGGGCGTCACATGCCATGCAAAAAGTATAAGCCTGCAATACTGGCAACGGCAGAGAGCAATATCTGGTTTGTACAGATGGACGCGCTTGAAAACACGGACGCCTAGACCGCGCGGAGCATACGGCGATGCCCGTTTATTGAAATGAACTCGTCGCAATGTAAAGCGTCCCGCGCGTCAAGCCCTTTATATATAGTAGAGGGTATACCATGAGACATTTTCTTCTTTTTTCTTTTTTATTCCTGCTGTTGACGCTCGCATCCTGTTCGGAAGGGAAAGACAATTCTTCTGCGGCGGCCCCGCGTTATGCGCAAAGCGCGCGGAGCGTACAGAACGCTCAATATGCGCGAGATGCGAACGCGCGTGAAGAATCGTTGGTCGATCTTGCGGAGAAAGAACGGGCGGGCGGTTTCGTTCAAGGCTTGGGACTCGCCGAATCCGCCATGAGGGAACAAGACGGGGATTATGCTGGCGCGGCGCTTGCGGCTTACAAGGAGCTTGCCTGGGCGTATGGATACGGCGCGGTTTCAAAAGAGGCTATTGAGCATGGACTTAACAGCGTCAAGGAACTGTTTCAAATACGGCAGTACGATGAGGGCGTTAATAAAGAGGAGATCATTGAAAGCGTCAACAGCGCGGTCAACGGCATCCTTGCCTTTATAAACGGCGATTGGGTCACTGCGGAACATTTGATAGCCCGCACGTCCGCCGATGATTATGAAACGGATTCTTTTGCGCAGTGGATGCTTATGGTCTGCCGTCTTGAAACCGGAAATGGCGGAAAGGCGATGCAATCCGCATACAGCGGCATACGCAGCCGGTATGTCAACTTTCCCGAATACTGGTACCGGGGCGCGTTGTCTGCGGCGCCTTCCTTCGGCGCCGTGGCCGCTGATTTTGCCGAGCGTTGCATCAACCTTGCGCCCGACGGACCCTACGCTTCGGAATGCCGGAAAATTATCGCCGGCGTACTGGGTTTGCCCATGGAAGAAGCGCCCTCAATAAAAACAATGGCGGAAATTGAGCGAGCCGTCGCGCAAGCCGCGCATGAATCAAAACCGGAAGCGCTTTCAATTCTGTTTCCTTTGATTTCCCTTCCCGACAACACCTACACCCTATACGCGGCCGGCGCCATGCGGACGCTTGCAAAAACAGAAGCCTTTGCAAGCTATTTTTTGGAACAACAAGAACGCTCGTCTGGACGGCTCGCTGAACGGCTTGCGTACATTGCCAGAGGAAACGCTCTTTAGGAGGCGCCATGAAAAATTTGCTGTTCATTTTGCCGTCCGCATCTATTGTTTTTGTTGTCGCGGCGTCCTGCGCGTACCGGGTGGATAATGAAACGCTTCTCTTGTACGCAAAGGCAAAAAACATATACGACAATGGCGACATGAGCGGAACCGCCGCCGCGCTTGCGCGTGACGGTTGGGCTGCGCGTCTTGGGGCGTTTCCGCCTGCCTTGATGTTGCGGGGAAAAGCCTCGTATTTTACGGATAATCTTGATGAAGCGGAAAAAGTGTTCAGGAAGGCGCTGAAAATTCGTCCGTCTGCGGTGGAAGCCTCCCTGTACCTTGCAAGGATTATGCGGGAAACAGGAAGAGGCGGAGAAGCGCGAAACATAGTCGAAGGACTGCTGTCCGATGATCCGTCAAATATCCGCGTTCTGCGGCTTGCGGCGGCAACGGCGCTTGACAATGGAAAAGCCGGTGAAGCCGAAGCGGTCAATTACCTTGACAGGGCGATAGAGGCTTCGGTGGAAACGGCGCTTGTGTTCATTGAACGCGCGCGGATACGGTGGATTTCTGGAAACGCGGCTTCGGCTTTGGACGATTTGGAGCGGGCGAAGACGCTTGTCTGTGACAACGAGCCGCTCTCCAGATCAATACATCAGTTGGAAAGAGCCATTAAAGAGGTCATACAATGAAAAAAAATACCGGCGTACAATCTTTGGATTTCTGCGCACTTTTTGCGTTTTGTTCGCTTCTTTTGCTTATAACATCGTGTACAACGCCTGTTTCTTGGGCGCCGGACTACGACAAAGAGGCGAGAGGAACGGTTCACGTGGACATATCCGTGTACAAAGCCGGCGGCATGGCATCTATTGAAGAAGAATTGCGGACATTGGCGCCGTTTTTTCTATTGAAAAACAGATTGCTCACGGCGCATGAAGGAGAGAACGCCGGTTTTACGATGGAGATACAGGCGCATGAACGGGAATACCAGAGCGGTTGGGACGCCAAGCGATCACTATCGCTGAGCGTACGGTTTCTCGATGGCAATGGGAACACGGTATCCGCCGCTCAGGTGATTAGCAACAAGGGAACATTGTCGGACGCAAAAAAATTGAAAACCATGCTGGCCGCCGCGGCAAAGCTTGCCTTAAGAAAGGCGGCGAAGGCATTGAAGTGGAGCGGGCGATGAACATGTCAACACGGCTGTATTATGGTTTTTTCCTTTTCTCGCTTGCGAGGCTTCTTTGGGCGGATCCGTTTCCAGATGGGATGCGTTTTGCGGACGCGGCGGATTTGGCTGTCGGAAATTCTCCGGACTTGAAAAATGAGTACGCCCAGAACCGCATACGGGAACGCGCGTGGACGCTTGGACGCCGCGCCTATTTCCCGTCATTGACTTTTACAGTTGATGAGAACGACAGCTTGTCGCTTGTCTCAACGGATTCTTTTCAAAAGAGCTACTCGGCGCGCATAGAGCAGCCTGTCTTTGACGGAGGAAAGCTTGCGCAAAGCCGGAGAGTCACACGGGCGTACATAGCGTCGCAGGATGCCGCTGTCAAGCGCATGGAACTGGAAGTCGCCGATAAGGCGATAAGCGCGTACCGGCAGACGCTGTACACGCGCTCGGCGCTTGCGATAAAAGAGAGGGGTTTTGAGACGCTTGTTGAACAGCGGGAAATCCTGAGCTTGGAAATTGAGCTTGGCAGGGCGCTGCCAACTGACATGGCTGAGGCTGACTTGAAAATCGCGGACGCCCGCATAGAACTCATTTCGCTGGAAATAGATTTAAAGCAAGCGGAGCGGCAATTCGCCGAGTCGCTTGGGCTTGACAAGCTGCCCATACTCGCGGAAACCATAGACATTCACAGAAGCGCCGTCCTTCCGTCCGCAAGGGCAATTCAGAGTATAGCTTTTGAGCGCAACGTGGAACTTGTTGCGGCGAGGTTTTCTATCGCGCAGAAACAGGAAGAGCTTGCCATAGCAAAACGCTCATGGATTCCGGTGGTGAAACTCTCAGGCAGTTTCAGTATAAGCGGTCAGGCATACCCGGTTACACGGTACAACTGGTCTATCGGCGTTACGATTGATTTTTCTTCACCTTTTTTCAGCAATACGTCAAAAGGAGTTTTCGGAAGCGAATATTCGTCAATTTACACAGCCCAAGCCCACAATTCGTTGACGTTGGCGCCTGATCCGGCGTCAGCAATGGATATACGCGCCGCGGAAATGGCGCTTAATCTCGAAAAGACAAAGTATGCGGCGGCTCTTGAACGCGCCGGCAAGACCGCGGTGTACGCGCTTGAAAAATGCGGATTAATTGAAAGCAAACGGCACATTGCCGTTGAAGCTCTGGAGCTTGCCAAAAAGCGGCTTGCATTAAGCGAATTGCGGTTCAATTTGGGGCAGATCACCCGCATTGATATTATAAATGTACAGATCGAATGCACGCAACAAGAGGTCGCGGCGGTACAGGCTGCGGTGGCGCTCCTTGAAGCGGAACGGGAACTGGAAAGATCCATGGATCTTCGCGCCGGCGAGTTAAGGGAGTTGGGATATGATTTGTAAGCCAAGTATCATTCGGAGCGTCCGCGTCACCCGCCATATACAATTTGACGGTTTGAAACGGTTCCGCTGTATCACCGCGCTTTTTATTACAGCCATTTCCACCTCATGCAACAGATCGGAAATCAACGCTTTTTCCGAGCCGGACGCGCGCCGGGTACATGTTGCGGCGGTAAAAATGAGAGAAATACACGATGAAATCAGCGGATTTGGAAGCCTCTCGTATTCCAAAAAGATCGACATCGCGTCGCCGCAGGACGCGGTGATAGAGAAACTCCTTTTCCGTGAAGGAGATGCGGTGAAAAGAGGTGAGAAAATAGCGGTTCTTGTCAATCCTCAAATTACATTGGCTGTCCAGAGAGCGGAAAACACCTATGCGCAGGCATATTCCGCGCTTGAGCTCGCGGAAGCGCAGCTTCTGGAGGGGGAATTTCAGGCGGAAGCGCGGCTTTTGGAGATAAGAAAGTCGGAAGCCGAGATTGCGCAGGCGCGGCGTTCTCTTGAAGAGCAAAGGCATAAACTTGAGGATCAGAACAAACTCTTTGAAGCGGGCGGCATAAGCAAGGAGGCGATACGTGACGCGCGGTTTTCCTTTGAAACAAGCGAGGATCAGATTCGGCTTATGGAAACACAGCTTGAAATTCAAAAAATTGGTTTTCGCAAAAACGATCTGATAAACGCCGGGTTGTCAGTTCCCGATGACGAAAATATGTTGAAAAAAGCCTACATATCGCTTGCAATAACTACGCTCATGGCGCAGAAAAGGGCGGCGGAGTCCTATGTTGAGGCTTCGAAAAAAGAGCTTGCCTCATGCCGGCTTGCGGAGGCGGAACTTACCCTTTACAGCCCCGCAACCGGAATCATTGGCGCGCGATACATGGAAGAAGGGGAGCGGGTGAAAAAAGAAGACAAAATAGTCACGGTTATGGATATGGGCTGCCTCTACGCCATCTTTCCGGCGCCGGAGCAAGAGGCGCTTCGCATTAAAAAAGGCATGGCGGCGAAGGTGAGCGTAGATGGAACAGGCGGAACATACAGCGGTACGGTTGACCTTGTTTCGCCGCTTGCGGACAGCCAGTCCTTCACATTCTCAGTGCGGGTGTCGCTTGACGCTCAAACTGACGGCGCCGCTCTTAAACCCGGTATGTTCGCTCGCGTATCGGTGGTCGCCGGCAGCCCCAGAATGACGCCTGTTGTGCCGGAAATGTCGCTGATGAGCAAAAACAACGTTGAGAATGAGGTTTTTATCGTGAATGGCAATACCGTAAGCGGGCGAAAAATCACCATTGGTTCATCTATCGGCGATGAACGTGAAGTGCTATCCGGGTTGAACGCCGGTGAAGTTGTGGTATTGAAACCGGAGGTTACGCTCAAGGAGGGCGCCTATGTGTCGGTTGAAGACTAAAAACGCTGTCTTAATCGCCGTTCAGATCGCCCTTTTCTCAGGTTGCGGCTTTGCTGACCTGCGCGTCATAACGGTGACGACATCCCTTTCCGGCAGAAATGCCGTGCTTCCAACGGATACAACGCCTGTTGTCATTACATTTGGGACGGCGATGAGACGCGTTGAAACTGAAAAAGCCGTGCAGGTCGCCTCAAACAGCGGATCTGTTGATTACGATTCTTATTGGCAGGGCAATTCCCTCTATTGCGCGCCAGCGCCGGCGTGGACACGGGGCGTACGGTACGCCCTGAATCTTTCGGGAGCCGTGTTCGCCGAAGACGGACGGGAACTGCGCATTGCGGAATATATTCCTTTTTTTGCGGTTTTCAAAGATTCCTCTCCATTTGTCGCGTCTTTTTCCCCGGAAAATACGGCTTCGGTGGGAATTGACGAAGCATCGGGAGCGAAAATAGAGCTCTGTTTTTCTGAAAGCATGGACAGGAAGAGCGCGGAAACAGCCTTTTCGCTGGACGGCGTTTCCGGGAAAAAGTTTCTCTGGACCAATGACGATAAAACGCTCGCCGTCACGAGTGACAAACCGCTCGCGGCTTGGACCGTCTACCACTGGAGTATAAGCGTCAATGCCGTAAGTAAAAATAATATCCCTCTTGTCAAGGCTGTGTCAGCCCAATTCACAACAAACGCCGCGCGTGAACACCCTCAGGTTTCCCGCGTATTTCCCATGCTCCGCTCCAACAACAAATGGCTTGATTCAGGGGGAAGCCTTGAAAATGGCGTTGGTTCAGGCATGGGCATCGGCATTGAGTTTAGCAAGCGAATGGATGAAGAAAGCATGTTGAAATCAGCGCATTTTGAACCGTCTCTTCCGGGCAGAATCGAGCGGACAGGAGACTCTTCCATTATTTTTATACCCGACAACGATCCGGAAATTGAGGCGCGGTACACGCTGATCGTTTCAGCCGATACGAAAGACGCGGAGGGTTTGACTATGGGGCGCGATTACCGCGCCTGTTTCATCCCTGACATTCCCTTTCTGACCCTTGTATCGATCAACTCGTACAATATGCCGAACCACGGTCCGCTTGCCGTACAGATTCTGCCAACGGGTCAGAACAACACCGGAAGCCTATTCGTAAGCCTGCGTTTCTCACTTTCCTTTACCGAAGAAGCCCGGCTCGAAACCGCGTTTCGCATATCGTTTGCCGGCTTCTTTCCAGACACCTTGCCGCCGGTGCATCTTAAGAGTGTCAATTGGATAGGGGAGGATATACTGTCTTTTGAATGGGACGGCTTAAAAGCAGGTTCGGACGAGGAGGAACATTACTACAAGCTCACCCTCCCGGCGACGAAAACCGGCGTCAATACCGGAAAGGGTTCCTACTTGCAAGAAGAACTCTCATTCTATTTTAAAGTGAAGCCATAATGCATATACCGCAAAAATTCACGGTCGCCTCTATTATTATAAGCGTTTTTATAGGGTATTCCTGCGACATACTTCGCATCTCGCCGTTTGAAGTGACATCATGGACGCCGGGCGAAGGATTTCACCGCGACTTTGACGTTGTTTCGGTGACGCTCTCGCATGAAAGCGACGCGTCAAGCGTGGAACACGCCTTTTCTCTCACCCAGAACGGCGTTTCGGTTCGGGGTGTTTTTACATGGCAAGATAAAACGCTGTTCTTTACACCGGCGGTCAGGTTTGAAACGAATGCCGATTACGAAATAAGCGTTTCAACCGATGCCCATGACACGCAAGGGCTTTCTCTTGACAGAAAATTCGAAGCGCGCTTTACCACACGTCCTCCGGGAGAACGCCCTGCCCTTGTCTCTATACATCCTCCTGACAGCGGAATACTAAGCGGCGAATGGGAACCGGTTACAATCATGTTTTCCTGCCCTGTACCATTGATTTCATGCGTCGACTCCATATCGTTCTCGCCTTCCAAGAGCGGTTCATGGCAAATCGAGAATGAGACTGCCGGCGTTTTCACCCCGCTGGATCCATGGGAAAATGGCGACTCTTATAACATAACCATAGGAGCGGATTTCAAGAATACGCTTGGCTTGCCTCTTGATAAAGAAGAGACAAGCCGATTCAGCATAGGAAGCGACAATACACCGCCAGCGATTGCGGCGGTCTACGCCGTAACACCGGCTTTTCCTCCAGATGCTTCAGTCTATGAAACGCTTCTTGTTCCAGACGACGCGGTTGCGGAAACGTCTTGGACGGAACATGAGGGGTGGGAATCGAATTCCCGTCTGCGGATTGTCTTCTCAGAACCGGTTGACGTTTCCTCAGTCAAGAGCCGCGTCGTGGTGGAACCGCAGGCTTCCCTTGTCATGGACGCGGCGGCGGACCATGCGGAAACAGTTGACTTCTCGTTTGCCAAAAGACCGGTTTTTGAGAGCCGTTTTCTTTTCCGCATAACGCCTGGAATCAAGGATACAGCCGGCAATATGAGCGCCGGGACTCATGTATACCGCGTTTACGCAAACGGCGTTCATTCAAAACCGCCAAGACTCATTGGCATCCGCCTGCCTTTAGCGCCCATGCCGGCAGACGCGGATCAGCGTCCCGCCGCCTTCCCGCTTGTCGCTGAATCCCAGTTTGCGCCGTTTATATTCTTTGATGAGACAAGCTCCGCGCCTTATGAAACCGAAATTCCATTCTGGATTGAACTGTACTTTGAGACCGCTCGATGCGGCGCCGAAAGCGCAGGCATCGATCTTTTTTCACTTATGGATGCATTCAGCGTCAATGCGACCAATTCGGCGTTTAGCTTTTCACCGCGTTTGATGGTTGACGGCAATTTTACCGTTCAAACCGCGCATTCAGGCTGGGAATCATATACACGAGTTGAAATACGGGGAAAACTTATCAATACCATTCATTCCGGCGTAATCACCTTTCAGATTGACGCCGGTTTGTCCGACTCGTGGGGATCTGTTTCTGACGCGCCCATGATGCTGGTATTGGTGAAATGATGAGCTTTCTTATTATATCGGACTCGCTTTTTCAGCGCCGAAAAATAATCGCGCCCGCCACTCAGAAACGCTTGACAAAAAGCGCGCTATTTTATATACTATTAAAAACGTATGAATACTTACAATATAGGGGTTGCATTGTCCGGATTGCTTGAGCCGTACCTCCGTTATTTCTCAAACAACACCTATAAATTTATCGTTGCGATTGGAGAGCATTTCTTGTTGAGCGGCGTCTCCCTGCTTATCGCGTCCGTGTTGGGCATACTGTTAGGCGTCCTTTGCGCGTATAACAGAACCGTTAATCTTATGGCAACCGGCGTTTTTTCCGTGGCGAGGATAGTTCCGAGCCTTGCCATTCTCTTTTTATGCCTGCCGTTCATGGGAACTGGCATGAAGCCTTCGGTTACGGCGCTTGCGTTTCTCGCGTTGCCGCCGATTCTCATCAATACGGCGGTCGCCCTCACCTCAATTCCTGCGGCGGCGCTTGAAGCCGCCCGCGCTATGGGAATGAATGTCCTGCAAATCTTTTTCAGGATAAAGGCGCCCCTCGCCTTGCCGCTCTTCATGGCCGGCTTCAAGACGGCTGCTGTAGAAGTGATTGCGAGCGCGACGCTCGCCGCGTACATAGGAGGAGGCGGGCTTGGCGTCATCATTTTTACCGGACTGGGATTAATGAGGACTGAATTGTTGCTCATCGGCGGCGCAAGCGTTGCGCTGGTTTCATTGCTCGTTGATTTCTTGCTTACCGCTTTGGAAAAGAGAGTTCACGTGACTCTTTTTGGCGGCGCCGTACGGCGCCGCTCATAACGTCGTTTTCAAAACATCGAATTTTGGAACGGCTCTGCATTGTAAAAGGAGTTCTTTATGAAAAAGACCCAAAGAATTGGCTTTATTTTTGTTGCCGCAGCGATCACAGTGTTCTTGATAGGCTCTTGCTCGAAAAAATCAAACGCGGCGGTACGAATTGGCTCTAAAAATTTTACCGAAAATATAATTTTAGCCGAATTGTACTCTCTTGCATTGGAAGACGCCGGCATTAAAGTGGAGCGTAAATTCGATTTGGCAAGCTCCGTTGTTCACACGGCGCTGATAAACAACGAGATCGATCTCTACCCGGAATATACCGGCACTGGTTTGCTCGCCGTATTAAAACTGCCATTAATCACCGGCCCGCAGGAAGTGTACAATACCGTAAAAGCGGAATATGAAAAACAGTTCAATGTAATCTGGCTCAACTACGCTCAGGCTAACGACGGACAGGGCATTGTGGTGACAAAGAAAGCGTCTGATATATACGGGATACGGACCATTTCCGATTTGCAAAAAAACGCGGAAAACATCCGTTTTGCGTCCCAGGGCGAGTTTGACGAAAGGGAAGACGGCATTCCGGGTTTAACGAAGGCGTACGGGCCGTTTAATTGGAAATCAAGCGTGGTTTACTCGGACGCGCTGAAATATCAGGTGTTGTCGTCCGACGAGGCGGACGCGGCGCCTGCATATACAACCGAAGGGGCGTTGACGGATCCGGCGTTTGTCCTGCTCGAAGACGATAAATACGTGTGGCCCCCCTACAATATAGCGCCGGTTGTCCGCCGTGAGGTTTTAGACGCATATCCTGCCATTGCAAATGTTTTGAACAATATTGACGCGAAAATAGACACCCCAACTATAACGCGGCTTAACGCTCAAGTGGATATTGACAAGCGTGAATACGCCGATGTCGCACAAGATTTCTATAATGCTATACAATGACGTTGGCTGACAAGCGGAAATTTCTTACGCGCTTTGATGCGCCGGCCGTGGCGGAAGCGGTGATAGACAGCATCGTTACGCCTGTCGAGCAGCGCCTCATCGCGCAGCTTGATCACGAGTTGTTCAGCGCGGAAGAATTGCGGCGTGCGGGCGCTGACGCGCTGAGGCTTTACAAACGCGGCGTCATAAACTATGCGGACAGTGACGCCGGACTGTTTACGTTCAGTGATTTTTACACCCGTCTGGATGTTTTTGTTATTGCGGAGCGCGAAACATACCGGGCGTTTGCGAAAGAAACGCAGAAGAGCCTTGACGAGTGGTATTTTTCCGTCTATTACGGGCGCTTGCGGCGCGATCCTGACGAAAGTCCGTCGGGCGATGCGGTGATCACCCGTGACGAGGCTGTTTCGCGCATCAACGGCGAAATGCGGCGGGCATACCTCGCCTGTTGCGACTGCCGGATATTGGCGGGCGGGTATAACGGCTGCGCCGCCCCGTTGCAAACCTGCATCTCATTTAGAAGCGGCGTGAATACGATTGCGCATCGAGGCGTTTCCAAACCAATAACGAAAGACGAGGCGGTGCGGATAGTCATTGACGCGGACAACGCGGGTCTCATGCATACCGCAAACCAGCACACGATCTGCAATTGCTGTCTGGATTGCTGTTACCTTTCACGGGCGCGGAAACGGCGTGATGCGGAACTGAGAACGCGGCTGGAAAAGCAAAACGCGCCTTGCCCAAGCTGGCCTAAAGTCTCAAAACGGATAAAAGCGGATTGGGAACGTTGCGCCACATGCGGCGTGTGCGAGGAACGCTGCCCCTTTCATCTATTTGCCGTCGCGGAAAAGCGGGTGGACGGCGCGCGTTGCATAGGCTGTTCGCTCTGCGTCAACGCCTGTCCTAGCGGCGCTTTGTCTTTAGAGCGCGTTTCAATAGAGGGAGCATGATTGTGACGGTTGTATCGTTTAAGCATATAACAAAACGGTTTGCCAACGCGGCGTCCAACGCGATAAACGATGTGAGTTTTTCCATTGAAGAAGGGGAGTTTGTCACGATAATCGGAACATCGGGTTGTGGGAAAACAACGTTGCTCAAGATGGTGAACCGCCTTGTGGACTATGATTCCGGGGATATCTACATCAACGAAACGCACATCAAAGATACGGATCCGGTCAAGTTGCGCCATAACATAGGCTATGTCATTCAGCAGTCGGGACTTTTTCCGCACATGACCGTTTTTGAAAATGTCGCTGTTGTCCCCAAGCTGTTAAAATGGGATAAGGCGCGAATTGCGAAGCGGGTGAAAGAATTGTTGGAACTGGTCAATTTAGACTATGCGGAATTCCACAAACGCCATCCTGCTGAACTTTCGGGCGGGCAGCAACAGCGGGTTGGTCTAGCCCGTGCGCTTGCCGTTGACCCGGCGATCCTGCTGTTAGACGAGCCTTTTGGCGCGATAGACGCGATTAACCGGGTAAATTTACAGAGCGAATTGCTGCGGATACACCGGTTGCAAAAAGACGCGGGGGCGCTCCGCACCTATCTTTTTGTTACGCACGACATAAACGAGGCGCTGAAACTTGGAACCCGTACGCTGGTGATGCATCAAGGCGCCGTCATGCAGTTTGACAGCCCCGGCAACCTTTTGCGGCAGCCGGCGAATGATTTTGTCCGCGCCCTGCTCTCTCAGGAAGGCGTCTATACCGGCGTTGGGGAGGGAATATGACGCAATATCTGTTGCAGCATTATGACAGACTGCTGTCCGCGTTTTGCCAGCATCTCCTCCTGTTGACGTTTACGATGGTTTTCTCGCTGTCGCTTGCGGCTGTTCTTACGCTGATTCTGCACCGATCCGGCCCGGCGGCGGAACGCATCGCCCTGCGCATAGCGGGGATCATTTACACAATTCCAAGCCTTGCGCTTTTTGCGCTGCTGATTCCGGTTTTAGGCTTGGGTATGCGGACGGCAGTGTTTGCGCTTGTGCTGTACAACCAATTTCTGTTGTTGCGGAATATCTTCGCCGGTTTCAACGCAACACCGCAACCGGTGATCGAGGCCGGATACGGCATGGGAATGACATGGCTGCAGATCATTGTTCTTGTAAAACTGCCGCTGTCGCTCCCCATGATTATAGCGGGGATACGGCTCGCCGTTGTTTCAACAATAGGGATAGGTACGATAGCCGCAGTCATAAATGCGGGGGGCGTGGGATCGATTCTGTTCGACGGGCTGAGGACAAACAACGCGGTGAAAATCATGTGGGGAACCGCGCTGTGCGCCCTGTTAGCCGTAAGCGCAAACGCGGCGTTGCTCCGCCTTGAAAGGCTCGCCCGCAAAACATCAATGGGAGAATAAGTATGAGTTACGAAGCGTACAATGACGATTCACTAGGCTTCACCACAAAACAGTTGCATGCGGGATACAACCCTGCGGAACACAACCGCTCAAAAGCCGTGCCTATTTATCAGACAGCGGCGTTTGAACTGGGGGATTATGACCGGTGCGTACGGCTGTTCTCTTATGCTGAGGAAGGACATTCTTACGCGCGGTTTTCCAACCCGACCAACGCGGTTCTTGAAAAAAGAATCGCCGCGCTTGAGGGCGGAGCCGCCGCGCTGTCAATGGCGAGCGGCATGGCGGCTATATCCAACACGTTTCTCAACCTCGCGCAAAGCGGAGACGAAATCATCGCCGTCAAAACGCTGTACGGCGGAACTACAACCTTGCTTTCGTCAATTCTGCCGCAGTACGGCGTCACTGGAAAATTCGTCGAAGACGCTAATGACATACAGGCGTATGAACGGCTGATCACCGGCAAGACAAAAGCGGTGTATGTGGAAAGTTTAGGCAATCCGGGCATGAACATCGTCGATATGGAAGCGATAGCGGAATTGGCGCATCGTCACGGCATACCGCTGGTGGTTGACAACACCTTTGCGACCCCATACTTGCTCCGCCCGTTTGATCACGGCGCCGATATTGTCTGTTATTCCGCTACAAAATACCTTGCCGGACACGGTACAGTGATCGGCGGACTTGTGGTGGAAAAAGGCGGCTTCGACTATCACAACGGGCGGTTCCCGCACATGGAGCGATTTTATGACGAATATGAAGACTCCATAGGCGGCGAGGAACTCCGCGCAACCCTTTTTACGAAACGCCTGCGCATCGTATATCTAACGGATTTAGGGGCGCATATGAGCCCCATGCAGGCGTTCTTTTTATTGCAGGGCATGGAAACGCTGTCACTCCGTATGGAACGGCACACGGAAAACGCGCGCAAAATCGCCGTTTTTTTAGACAATCATCCGGCGGTCAAACAGGTCGGCTATCCGGGTTTGCCGTCAAGCCCATACTACGCTCTTGCGCGGCGCTACTTTCCTCGCGGCGCGGGCGCCATACTTTCCGTCCGCCTAGAGGGCGGACGTGAGAAGGCGCTCGCCGTGTTGAAGAAGGCGCGTGTGTTTGATTATATGGTGAATGTGGGGGACGCGAAATCGCTCGCCGTACATCCGGCGTCTTCAACCCACTTCGGGCAGACGGCGGCTCAACAGGAAGCCGCCGGCGTGTATGACGACACGCTGCGCCTGTCAATCGGCATTGAGGACGCGGAGGATTTGATCAACGACTTGAAGCGGGCGCTTGATTAGCCGCCGTGAGGCAACCCATAGCCAAAGACTGAACGTATTTGCCAGCGGGATCATTTTTTGTTGACCCCATTGCGAATAAGCGGCGGGCATCCCCGCCGTTATCGCTTCATCCCGCTCGCATCACTCTTTGAAGTATGGGCGATTGTCCATCACGTAAAGGCCATGCTTCCAAATCGTCTTTCAATGTCCGCATGAACTTCCAGCTTCAGGCTGGAGCAACCGGAAAAAGCCGGCCAGCCAATGCTGGCAATGGTTTTGCCGTAGATCGTTTCGGGAATGCTGATGTCTCCGCCCTGTCCCGTGTACTGTGTAATCACTAACCCACATCCGTCCGCCTTTGTTGCAAAGTCAGAGATGGTCTGGGCGGCAAGCGGCGAAAGGGCCGCCAGCGATAACCGGTTAAACGCTTCCTCGCTTGCCGCATACAGCCGCTCGTTTTCCTCCACGCGCTTTTTCTTCCCGCTAGTATCCTGCCATAGCCGCCTCTGTATTGCAAGCTTTGCTAACAGTGTCTAAGCAGCCTGTCGCGCTTGTAGGTTTTTGCGCCATTTTGTAACGCAAAAACCGCGATTTATGGGATCCTTACGCAGTTTGCAGGGTAAAAAATCGCCGATCAGGCGATTTTTTAAGGTCTCAAGCGCAAAGCGCAACAAACTGCTAGGTGATTCCTATGCTATGCCATATATAACGTTATACCATTTTTTTAAAAAATTCAATCTCGCGTATGCAGAGCCTATGGACAAACAAATCTTATGATTGCTGCAAATGTATTTTTTATCAACGTGAATGTTATCCATGTATTGCTTTAAAACATTTTTTCAATGATGTTTCATCTCCACTTGACTGTGCAAATCTTTTCAAAATAGAGGCGAACAGGGTTTCGGACACAATAAATAGTGATTTATCTGTTAAAAAGAATGCGGCGTTACATACATACATCATGATAAATTCAAATGACAACGTGACGTATTTATTTAATCATAACAGCAATCAGATATATAGGCTTGATGATCGGTCACGTATTGGTATGATAGAAGAATTGTTAAAGCAAGAATTTCCAGTAAAGATGCGCGATTTAATGCTTTCATTGCTGGAAAATATCTCGGCGGCGCAGTCTTTCGTAAATAATCATGAAACGGGCGGGATAATACAACATTTTCTCGATATAACAACTGATTTTGTAAATCAGGATATTGTGAGGTGTGAAGATAATGAATAAATATTGGAAACAACAAGCGCTTGTTATTTTTATATCCCTCTTTGCCGTCGATTATCCCTTTTTTGCTAAAGGATATTATTCAATGGACTTGTTCAACAACCCGGTTGGTTGTCTCACAAGTCTCGCGGTTTTGGCGT
>JAIROG010000056.1 GCA_031257675.1 Treponema sp.
CGTCCCAACACAAACACACCCCCCGCCCCCACCCACCCTCCCCCTCCCGGGGCGGGGGGGGGGGGGGGCCAAAGTCGCCGCAGGGGACCGCCTGACGGCGTCGCTTGCCTGTATGACGCCGACGAATGTATAAAAAAGACCGGTATAATGTACGCTTTCCATAGACGTCGATCCGTTTTTCACCGGCAAATTTGGCTTCCAATCAGGGCGCAACGTTGAAGAATGAGCGAATGTGGCGCATACAATTAAGGACGGGTTGCCGGTTCTCAACAACGCCTGCGCGCGCCTTCGGATCCGTGTGGTTAATTCCCTTTAATTTTCCACGCATACCTTGTTCATCCGCGAGGTGGGCGGATGCCGAAAACGGCGAAAATCCCGCAAATCCCTTCATTTACGGCGATTATCAAGCGGCAATGAAGGCGGCTGTAGGCGATGCGTTCCAGTCGAGCAAATGCCTGATACGTGGAAATGCCCTCCATGCGGCGTTGGAAAAGAGACGTTTGAGAAAGCCGTTTGAGGCTGAGCCTAGTCTGAGCCTTTTCAAGGCTAACCGTTTTTGAAAAAGCCTCAGATGTCTGAATGGGTTAGGCGGGCGGCAGTCCAAAGAAACGGTTGGAATTTTCCCACAGTTGCAGTCCAACCTCCTCTCTGTCCATATTAAGCATATCCGCAAGGAAACGCGCTGTGACGGGGAGGTATTTTGGCATGTTGCGCTTGCTCCGATGTTCGGCAGGCACCATAAACGGGCTTTCCGATTCGATCAGCATCCTGTCAAGCGGGATCACACCGACGGTTTCATGGAGATTTTTTGCGTTCTTGTACGTTAAATTGCCCGCAAACGAGAAGTACAGGTTGAGGCGGAGGGCGCGTTTCGCGTACTCGGCGTTTTCCGAGTAGCAGTGCAGGACGCCGCCCCGGGGCGGCAACCGATCCCGTAAGACATCCAGTATATCTTTGCCCGCGTTGCGGTTGTGTATAATTACCGGCAGGTTGAACTTTGCCGCCATGTCAAGTTGGTTGATAAACAGTTCAATCTGCGATTTCTTGTTGCCTGAGTTGCGGAAGTAATCAAGCCCGGTTTCGCCTATGGCAATAACATGGGGCAGGCGCAGGCTCTGTTCTATTACTTGAATCCAATCCCTGCCCGGCGTTTGCACTTCGACAGGGGAAACCCCCACTGCGAAGTAGACGTTTTCAGATGATCTCAAATTTTTATAGACTTGCTGAAAATCATAAAGATTATTGCAAATTGACATGAGACGGGAAACGCCGGCTTGACGGGCTTCCTGAATAACCATAAGCTGTTCAATAGGGTCATCGTAAATGAGCCCTAAATGGGCGTGAGTATCAAAGTACTGCATGATTAAATCCATAAAGAAAGGTTTCTCTATTTCCAAACTGGATGTTAAGAAATATAGCACAGGTTTGGCAAACCGTCAACAGAAATTATCAATAAATTTTTGCCATGCGCATCTCAGGGGGCAACCTTTTAGAGTCGCTCTTTAGTTGCGAACAAAATCTTTACTTTTATTGTAATTTGAAGTAGACTGAACGTTATGGACTAAGAGTCTATAAGACGCATGTCTGACACAAGTCTGATATGTGTCAAAAGGATACAGAATGGAAGAACATGATGTAAAAGTGTCGTTTTTTTCAAGAGACGAGATCACCTGCCCCGTGTGCGAGACTGTTTTTCGTCGTGAAGAATTGCTGTCGGGCGGAGGCAGACTTATAGCCGGCAAGCTTACCGATGAACTGCATCGTATGTACGAGCCTTCCGCAAAATATGGGGAAGTGTATCCGCTTGTCTATCAAGCTACGGTATGCCCCGAATGTTGGTATGCGGCTATGGACAAGGATTTCGCGCTCCTAGACGAAAATTTGTGTTTTGAGGTCAGCCAATCCCGCGATGAAAGAAAAAACGAGGTCGAACTTCTGTTTCCTGGCGTCGACTTCTATCAGAACAGGACGTTAATGGCGGGCGCCGCGTCCCAATATCTGGCGTTGCGTTGTTACGATTATTTCTCCAAAAAGTTCTCGCCTACCATTAAACAGGGGATGGCGGCTTTGCGTACCTCGTGGCTCTGTGAAGATTTGCACAAAAAGATGCCTAATGAGCATTATGACTGGGTTGCCACCCTCTTTAAGAAAAAAGCTCAGTACCTGTACGGCAAAGCGGTGGCGTTTGAACAGTCAGGAGAAGAGTCCCTTTCCGCCGTAAAAAATTTGGGTCCGGATGCGGATAAAAACTACGGTTATGAGGGCGTTCTCTATATCATGGGGCTTCTCTCGCTGAAATATGGGGATGCCGGTAGCGCTGAACAGCGCAACGCGTCGCTTGAAAGTAACAAACGTACCATTGCCAAGATGTTCGGTTTAGGAAAATCGTCCAAAAATAAGCCGGGGCCCTTGCTGGAGCTTGCTAAGGAGCTTTATAACCGCATCAAGAAAGAACTGAATGAGGCTGATGACTGAGAAAGGCTCAAACCGGAACATCAAGCTGCTAATTGCCTATGACGGCACGGATTTTTCGGGCTGGCAAACGCAGAAAACGCGGGAATTGCGGGAAGCGCCGCAGAAAAATCTTATGGGGCTTCCACGAAAAACGCCGTGTCGTACGGTGCAGGGGTGCATAGAAGAAGCCCTGCAAAAGTTGCACAAACATCCCGTGAGTCTTGCGGGATCCGGGCGCACAGATACGGGCGTCCATGCCGCAGGTCAGATCGCCAATTTTTACACCGATATACAGAGCATGTCCCCTGAACGCTTCACGCTCGCGCTTAACAGCCTTTTGCCCCGGGATGTGCGCATCATTGCGGCTGAGGAAACCCACAGCGGCTTTCACGCCCGTTTCGACGCGCGGGCGCGGACGTACCGGTATCACATCGTCGCGGGCAGACACGCCCTTCCCCACGAACTGCGGTACGCGTTGCAAGTATGGAGCCATCCTTCCATAGAGCGGCTCAATTCGTATGCGCGGCTCCTTCGGGGTGAAATGGATTGCTCCGCCTTCGCTACGCCGAAATATCCCTGTGAATCCCGCTTTCGGTACATTTTCAACGCCTGTGTTTTTGTACAGGGGGATGTTCTCGTTTTTGAGATTACGGCAAACGCTTTTTTATGGAAGATGGTGCGCTCCATTGTGGGAACCCTGCTGTTTTGTGAAGAAAAAGGCGTGTCCGCCTCTGGGTTTCAATCGCTTGTCGACAGCAAGGACAGAAGCAAAGCTGGTCCGGCCGCCCCGCCGCAGGGTCTGTTTTTGTGGAACATAGCGTATAGCGGAGCGCGTCGCGGATTTTAGCAAGCGGCGCGGGCGCAGTGTCCATGCCACCTGAAATTATCAGCTTCATCCATGTCTTGAGAAAATCTTCTTAAAGAGGGTTAAGAATTCCAGTCTTCTCCGAAATCTAGAGAAGACTGCTATCCCATTAAAAGGTCAAGCGATTTTATTACAAGATGCGGCGCTTTTTTGAGGGATGCGAGGGGTTCAGCATCTCACGCTCGTCATCCTGCCTACGGCGCTTCTCTAAAATGCCCGTACTGCACGCGCTCTGTATTCATTGCGCTTGCCGCCGGCATCGCAGCCGAATATTCCACCAGGATCACCATCGCTGAAATTCTGGGACCACGAATACCAACCCCGGTTGTCATTGGTATCGGAAGAAGACCAATACCATGTTCAACTCATCCTTGCCCGGCAGAAACCAGTCGTCAAAACCCCCATATTCTAGCAAATCGCAGTACTGCGCCGCCCTTCCGTACTCCCCTGAAAGGGATTTCACAATAGCTTGGGCGTTCCGCTCCCCGGCGCCGCCGATTTTTAAGTTTGTACGGGCGGAGATGCCGGCGCTGTTGTGCTTTTGCCGGCGTTTCCTTTTTGCGCCGGTTGCGTTCCGGCGGCGCCGCATCCACTTGCAAGCAACGTCGCTATCCGCGCGCTTTTGGCAATATCCGCTGGATACGAAACCGCTATCGTAGCGGTTTTTATATTGATGGCTTTAAGGACGAGGCTATACACATCCCCAAGGTTCGCAAACGCGCCTGTTACAATCGCGCCCGCGCCCAAAAGTTTTCCGATGCTTTTCGCCGAATTGTCATCCACCTCGCCCGAAAGCTGCAAACCCTGCTCCTCCCGAATCTTGTCCAGATTGGCGCGGTCTACCACAATGAGTTTTCTGCCGTTCACCAGGGCCGCTTCCAGTCTGCTGATAACATATTCAGAAAGTTGCGTGGATTGTTGTTTGTTTCCGCCATTGCCGTTCCTCTGCTTGTGCGCCCCATAAGAACCATTATTAAAAAAAGCGGCGGACGGATTGCCGGAGTTGGCGGACGGGGCGATCAGCCATGGACAAACAAACCGGTTTCTTGCCGGAGAAGAATTGAATGCGTAACATGAGTTAGTAATAGCGCGGCTTCATACCCCGCAGGTTATGGATTAGCAAGGGTTACGTCCTGAAGGGTCGCCCTTTAAGACGCGGTGTTGCATCCCGCGCTCCAATAAAACTGTAAATATTCCAAAGTTAGGGGAGGTCAAATATCGACATACGGGTAAGGATGTCGATATATCGCTCAAAAGCAAGCGCATTTCAAACAAGAAAACAGAGGGGCTGAAGTTGCCGATGGAGTGGCGGAAGGAAACGAGGGACGCCTCTTATGCATCCTTTGCATCGGACGTTTACAAATCCATTTCGTCTTTGCATTTTTCTTCCTTGTTTAGATCATAAAAACAAAGCAAATTGCGATGCAGTTTAGCGTGAGTGTTCCGGCTTGCCTTGTCGGTCGAGCCGTAGGAATATCCAGCTTATGATGATCGGACTTGCCACAGCATCTCAGACCTTGCGAGAGACCCGATGATGACAGCGCGGATTGCCCCGGACCGCATCTCTATTGAGACAAGGCAAAAATTGTTCTAATCTTATTGATGAACCGGAACATGAAAACGCCCCTTCTCGCCGTCCAATGTAGTTTTGACGGTTTCATCTTTAACCGATTGCGCTATTGGAAAACTTGTTATATTATATAAAGTAAATTATGAGCAAAGGAATAACACTATGCAGATGACGATACGATGGTTCGGGAAAGGCTTTGACGCGGTAACGCTTGAACAGATACGCCAGATTCCCTTGGTAAAAGGGGTGATTTCCACCCTCTACGGCACGCTTCCCGGTGAAGTATGGGAAAAAGAAGACATTGCGGCGCTTAAAAAAGAAGTTGAGGACGCAGGACTCTGCATTGCGGGCATTGAGAGCGTCAATATCCACGATGCCATTAAGACCGGCGCGCCGGAACGGGACAAATACATAGACAACTATATCACCACGCTGGAGCGGCTTGGACAAGCCGATGTTCATCTGGTATGCTATAACTTTATGCCGGTGTTCGACTGGACTCGTACCGATCTTGCGAAAAGACTGCCGGATGGAAGCGCTACAATGGCGTACGATCAGAATATCATTGACGCCATTGACCCCAACGACATGTCTTCTTTGATTGAGCGGCAGTCGAACGGCTTCGTGCTTGCAGGCTGGGAACCGGAGCGTCTCGGCAAACTCAAAGAGTTGTTCGCCTTGTACAACGGCGTCACCGAAAAAACGCTCGTTGCGAATCTCACATATTTTCTTGAAGCCATCATGCCCGTATGTGAAAGATACGATATTAAGATGGCCATTCACCCGGACGATCCGGGCTGGTCTGTGTTCGGTCTTCCCCGCATTATGAAAAACAAGGACGATCTCATCCGCCTTATCACAATAGTGAAAAACCCGTGCAATGGCGTTGCGCTTTGCACCGGAAGCCTCGGAACCAACCCAAAGAATGACATCCCGTCCATAATACCGGCGCTCAAAGGGCGCATCCATTTCGCCCATCTCCGCAACGTCCTGCATACCGGCGAAGGGACCTTTGAAGAATCAGCCCACCCCACATGTTGCGGCTCCCTTGATATGTTCGCCATTGTGAAAGCTCTGTATGATTCGGGTTTTGACGGACCCATACGCCCGGATCACGGACGCGCTATTTGGGGTGAAAAAGGTATGCCGGGCTATGGCTTGTATGACCGGGCGTTGGGCGCGGCTTACCTCAACGGCTTGTGGGAAGCGATTGAACGCTTGGGAGGCAAAGCATGAAACTGAACAACGCCGAATTGTCACAAAAAGAACAGTGGGAGAAAGCCGGGATTCTGTTGCCCCAATTCGACAGGAACGCCATGATTGCTGAAACGAAACGTGCGCCTGAATGGGCGCATTTCGGCGCCGGGAATATTTTCCGCATATTTCCAGCCGCCCTTCAGCAGAGCCTTCTGGAGCAGGGGCTTGCCAAAACGGGAGTCATTGTCGCCGAAGGCTATGACGGCGAGATTATCGACAAGGCGTTTTCGCCCTGCGACAATTTAACGCTGGCAGTCACCTTAAAGGCGGACGGCAGCATTGAGAAGCGGGTGATCGGCAGCGTCGCCTGGTCGTTGAACCTTGAAAGGCCGGATCAGTTTTCCGTTTTGCAAGACATCTTCCGTTCTCCATCCCTTAAAATGGCGAGTTTCACCATCACCGAAAAAGGCTACAGCCTGAATTCACGCGAGGGGGGCTTTTTGCCCGATGTTCAAGCCGATTTTGACTCTTGCGGCGCGGCGAGCTATATAGGAAAAGTGTCCGCGCTTCTTATGGAGCGGTACAAAGCGGGGGCTTTTCCCATCGCTATGGTGAGCATGGACAACTGTTCCCATAACGGGGACAAACTCTTCGCCGCAGTCTCCGCCTTTGCGGATCAGTGGGCGGCGAAAGGCTTCATTGACAAAGGGTTCGCTAATTATGTGCGGGATAAGACGAAAGTCTCGTTCCCGTGGTCAATGATCGACAAAATTACGCCGCGCCCTGACGAAGGCGTACGGAAGTTGCTCGAAGAATCCGGCTTTGAGGATACGGCGGGGCAGATCACCGCAAAACAGACCTATATAGCCCCGTTTGTCAACGCTGAAGAAACCCAGTACCTCGTTATTGAAGACTCCTTCCCCAATGGCAGACCTCCGCTTGAAAAGGCGGGCGTTTTATTCACCAGCAGGGAAACGGTTGACAAAGTGGAAAAAATGAAGGTGTGCACGTGTCTGAATCCCCTGCATACAAGCCTTGCGGTGTTCGGTTGCCTTTTGGGGTATGCCAAGATAAGCGAGGAGATGAAGGACGCGGATCTGGTGGCGCTCATAGAAGGCATCGGTTACACGGAAGGGTTGCCGGTTGTAGTCGATCCGGGCGTTCTTTCGCCGAAAGCGTTTATCGATCAGGTGGTGCGGGCGCGGCTTCCCAATCCCTTCATGCCCGACACGCCCCAGCGGATCGCCTGCGACACATCCCAGAAGATTCCAATCCGGTTCGGCGAAACCATCAAAGCCTATATCGCAAGCGAAACGCTCAAGGTGGACGATCTGCGCCTTATCCCGTTGACGCTCGCGGCGTGGGCGCGTTACCTGCTTGGCGTCGATGATACGGGCGCCGCCTTTGCCGTAAGCCCCGATCCGCTGTACGAGAGCCTTTTCGCCCATGTGAAGCATATCAAACTGGGCGACGCGGGCGATTTCCATATCGCCTTGCAGCCGATATTCTCGGACGCCTCCATCTTTGCGGTGAATCTCTATGACGCGGGACTTGGAGCGCGGATGGAAGGCTTGTTTGCGGAGATGGCCGCCGGAGTTGGCGCGGTGCGCAAAACCCTGCGGAAGTACACGACGGAGGCGGCAGGTTAGGATATGACGGGTTGCGGCAACCCGCTTCTTCTCAATGCCATCATTGACGGTCTTGTTCCGTTGAGCTTGTTCCAAAACGCGCGGAGCGACAGTTTTTGGAACAAGCTCTTTATATTGCTAAATATGCCTGCCCCATATCTTTCCTGACTGTTTTAACAACAGAAGGGCAATGCCATTTCTTGCCATCGAATATATCTTGAATTGTCAATATTTGAATACGGGGATATTTTACACCTTGGTATTCATGGAATCCGGCCGCATCAGCTTCCTGTAACATTGCCTTTGTAGGTTCTTTCAAACAAATGAAACCTGCCATTTCAGTACCATCTTCACATTCCAAAACGCCTCTTAAATCTCTAATGTCTCCGGGTTTTACATCACCGCCTTTTACAAATAAAACCATACCGCATAGTTTTCTTTCTATTTCAAAATATATTTTTCCATCAATGCCCCGATCGCCTGTTTTTTTACTTGAACAAAATCCTCCTGTCCTCTCAATTGCCCAATGCTGGAATTGAAAAGGATCCTGTTCAAATAAATATTTCGCCTCCCCAACCGACTGGGGGACGCCTTCAATGCTATAGTCTTTTCCCTCTGTAAGACTATATTTTTTGATCCTTGTTTCCTGTATTAATTTTATTGAATGAATGGCAATATCACAACCTATCCATTTGTAAAGTTGCATGGAGAATGGGAATCCGGCGATGGGCGCGGATTTGCGTTCAAGTACATATAACATAAAGAATTAGTCCCGCCACACCGCCGAATCCCCATGATCATGAAACCTGCCATATTCGCCTGTTTTTGCCTAAAAAAGCCTCAAAAACAGCGTTTTTTAGGGGGCGCCGCCACACGCCCCGCCACATTTTTGCGCGGGCTTGGGAATCG
>JAIROG010000059.1 GCA_031257675.1 Treponema sp.
ATACGGGTAGATCAGCATCGCGGCGATCATGTTGCCGATCTTCGCGCCGGGAATGATCTCGCGGCACGCCTTGACCGCAAGCGCGCTCGCCACCAACTGGTTATGAGCCGCCTGATACACCGCCTTCTGATCCTTTGCCGGATCATCGACAATCGCGCCTGCGCCCAGAAACGGCGCGCCGAACAGCGTTGTCGCGTTGATCTCGTTAAAGGTCAGCCAATACTTCACCTTGCCCTTGTACCGCTCAAACAGGGTCCGCACATACCGGTCAAACAGCGGAATAAGCTCGCGGCTCACCCAGCCGTTGTACTTTTTCGTAAGCGCGAGCGGCGATTCATAATGGGAAAGCGTTGCCAGCGGCTCAATGCCATGCTTCAAACATTCGTCAAAGAGGCTGTCATAAAAGCGCATCCCCGCTTCATTCGGCTGCGCGTCATCGCCGTTTGGGAAAATCCGCGACCACGCGATAGACATGCGGAACACCTTGAATCCCATCTCGGCGAACAGCGCGATGTCCTCTTTATATCGGTGATAAAAATCAATCGCCTCATGCGATGGAAAGAACCCCTGCGGATCCGCGATAATCTTCTGCATCGCCGCCGCATTCATCACCTCCGCCATCCGCCCTTTGCCGCCATGCATCACGTCCGCGCAGGAAAGCCCTTTGCCGTCCGCAAGGTACGCGCCCTCACATTGGTTGGCGGCGACCGCGCCGCCCCACAAAAAGTTTTTTGGAAAACCCATGGTTTCTCCTCATAATATATTTATATGGAGGAATCCTCCCTCCTGCCCCGCCCCTTTCCTGAAGGCGGATGCGGGCGTATCACTGATGGAGATGCGCCCGTATCACTAACTATTCTTGACTCGCAAATAGTAGGAAATAAACAAGGGCGACCCTAAAGGGCGGTTCATTCGACATACAGGACCACATCACCCACAAGGCAGTCCCCCGCCTTCGCCTGGGTTATCGCCTTGTAATCGCCCGTGTTGGTGATGACAAGCTGCGTCTCAAGGTTGTAGCCCGACCGGGCTATGACATCCTTGTCGTATTCAAAAAGCAGGTCTCCGGCTTTGACTTTCGCGCCTTCCTGAACATGGGTGGCAAATCCCTTGCCGCCCAGTTTCACCGTGTCGATGCCGCAGTGTATCAACGCTTCAATGCCGTCCGCGCTCTTTATATTGATCGCATGTTTCGTGTCGAACACCATTTCTATTGTGCCGTCAAAAGGCGCGTAAATTTTTCCGCCCAAGGGCATAAAGCACACGCCCTTGCCCAACGCCTCTTCCTGATGAGCCGGGTCGGCGGACTGGTTGATCGGCATCACGCGGCCTTTTACCGGCGCGTAAATCTTTTTCGCCGCCGCGACATTGACTTTTGACGTGTCAATGGCGACCGCTTTGTCTGTCTTGAGTTCCGCCGCGTCAGGCTTGTAGGTAGCCGCGACAAGGAACATCGTTGCCAGAGTCGCTGCGGTAATGGAAATTACCCCAATAAGGAAATTCGCCGTACTGCCTGTGAAACCGGGAATGAACATGCTGGGGAACGAAAACACGCCCATCGCGCCCGGCAGAGCGGCAAAGCCGTGTCCGTCCGAGATAAAGTTCGCCGAGAATTCCGCGAGTCCACTGAAGACCGCCGCGACAGCGCAGGACTGAAAGAACGGTTTTTTCTTGGGCAGTGTAAAGCCGTAAATTATCGGCTCGGTAATGCCGAAGATTCCCGCGATGCCCGCCGCGGTTGCGGCGGAACGCCGTTCCGCGTTCTTGATTTTGAGCGCCATGCCAAAAACCGCGCCGGTCATAGCGAAAGGAGCCGGTCCAATCGCTCCAAAAAGCACCGACACCGGGGCGCCCCAGATAGCGTTTATTGTCGAGTATTCGGCGATGGCTATAGGCACAACAGCCCAATGGAGTCCGAAAATCACCAGCACTTGCCAGAAAAAGCCGAGGACTACGCCCAACACAATCGGTCCAACCCACTGGATATTGGAAATGCTCTGAACTCCCATCTGGATGCCCAAGCCGGCGATACCGAAAACCGGGCCAACGACAAGGAAAGTGGCCGGAATCATGACAAGCAGCGTGAAAAAGGGCGCGAGAAAGTTTTTTACCGCCGAAGGGAGCGCCTTGCGGAAGTGTTTGTACATCTTTGCCGCGCACCAGACCGCAATGATCGAGGGAAGGACTGTGCCGCTGTACCGTACCAGTACAAGAATGTCGAGTCCCAGGAACTTGTGTACGCCCCACGGTCCAAAGGGATACTTGGCCACGATGTCCGGGTACACCAGCGTAGCGCCAATCACCATACCTATAAGCGGGTCAAGTTTGAATTTTTGCGCCGCGGTATAGGCGACCATAATAGGCAAAAAGTACATGAGCGCGTCTCCCGCCGCGTAAAGCACTATGTAGGACATATCGCCGGACGTAGCCCATGTGGGGAATATCTGCGACAAAAGCGCGATAAGTCCCTTGAGCATGCCGATGCCCATCAACGCCGCCAGAATCGGCCCGAACACGCCGGAAATCGTTCCGACAAGCATATTCCCCAGGTTCTGCTTGCCGCCGCCACCGTCCATCAACGCCGTGCCTCCGGACTGTACGCCGAGTTTTTCAAGTTCCTCATACACCTCGTGTACATCGTTTCCGATGACCACCTGGTACAAACCGCCGGCTTTGACTACGCTCACTACGCCGGACACACCCTTCACCGCCTCGTCGTTCGCTTTCGCGTTGTCAGCCAGCGTAAAGCGAAGCCGCGTCGCGCAATGGACAACGCTCCTGACGTTTTCCTTGCCGCCAATTCCGGTCAGCACCCCTAGCGCTGTCTTGGAAAAATCTTTTGCCATATCTTGCCCCTTGTAAAAAAATATTTTTCCGGCCCGGTTACGCCAAGCCGTATTTTTTAAAAGCTTTTGCGAGCCCTCCGCGCCGGACATCTCCCGTTACATCATCCGCCGCCCTCTTGAGCGCCTCATCGCCATTTCCCATTGCGACGCCAACGCCGGCGTATTCCAGCATGGCGCGGTCATTGTCGCTGTCGCCAAACGCGATGGCGTCTTTTCTGTCCATGCCGTAATGACGCGCCACCCACGCCGCCGCCGAACCTTTATGAATGCCCTTTGCGCTGATTTCGCCGCCGGACATGCCCGGCACGGGAATCGAATTTCTGAAAATCTCGCAGTCCGCGCCGAATTCGTTTTGAACGCCTTCAAAGCGCACCTGCTCTGATTCCATGAACACCAGTTTGCACACCCGCTCCCTGTCAAAATCTTCTCCCAGCGGCGCGTAGCTATTGTGCAATAAACGGAGCAACGGGCGGGGCGCAAACGAATAAAACTGTGCGCTGGCCATGCTTTTTTCCGGCAGTTCCAGACTATAACTCGCGTTGCGCCCGCTAAAATACGCAATCAGGCGCTCAAGCGTGATTCGCGGCAGAAACGCGCTGAAAACCGCCTGCCCGTCAATTTCAATATACGCGCCGCCTGAGCAGACGATCCCGTCAAACCCAACCGCCAAGATCGAGTCGCTTATGTGCGCGCGGGAACGCCCGGTCGCTATATACAAGAGATGTCCGTTTTTCCGGGCGGCTCGGCACACACGCAACGCGGACGCCGGCACATGATTAAAGCAGGACGTAAGCGTACCGTCAATGTCCAAAAAGATGAGTTTCCGGGAGGTCATTTCTTTTCCATTCCTTGCATTATTTTTGTTATGTGCATCGCCAGAAACGAGACGTCGTTTTTGCGGAGAAAGAGATTATGCTTGTCTTGCAGCCATGAGCAGATGCGCCCGCAACACTCGGCGATGTCCCTGTTGCGCGTCATCAGGAGTTCGTATAATTCAGTGTCTTCTTTTATTACCCGCTTATGCCTGCGGGGGGGGGGGGGGTAAGGCACACCATTACAAGGTTCCGTACATGGTTGCTGAAGCGCATGAATTCAAGAGTCTTTTTGTCCAGCGCCACATCGTAGTACTGCTCAATGATCCTTATCACATCGCCGGTTATGGTTACAATTTTAAAAGTGACGGGCATTTCAGGCGATTCGAATTCCGCGTTTATAAAATGCAACGCGATGCTCACCGCCTCGGATTCGGGCAGTCGTATGTTCCTTTCCCGCCTGATTATTTCCAAAGCCCCTATGCCGGTTTTGAATTCACTCGGATAAATATGCCGCACGTCCAGTTGCAGGGGGGATTCAATAGAAGATTGCGCGGCGTTGTTGTTTATTATCTGCTCCAAAGACACGAAAAAATGATCCGCAAGAGCCACCACTATACTCGGATTCAATTTGACCTGCAAGGACGCTTTGCCAAAATCTACAATCTTGCTTGCCAGAAGCATGTATTCGTAGGGCAGATCGGAAAGGATGTTGGCGAAACGGTTTATATGAGCGGTTTCCTGGGGGACAAACACCTTTTCCACAAGGCTCATATCAACTTCCGCTCCTTGTGGAGCTTGAAAGCCAATCCCTTTGCCTAGAACGACAACTTCCTGCCCGTTGTCATCCGCAAGGATGATATTATTGTTGTACTTCCTAATATTTCGCATCCCCATAATCCATTTAGACAAAAAAAATGACCTAAATCGATGGGAAAAACTTATTTGAAGCGCTTTTTCATCAATTTAGGTCATGCTCGGGACAAGCCCGGTAACAATCCTGAATCCACTTTATCAGAGGATTATAGGGCTGTCAAGCGTTTTTTGATTTTTTTGCGGATTTTACCAGAGAGGGGTCTGGTACAGCGTACTTTAAGGCGATCCTTCGAGGCGGTTAAACCGGCGGCGCCGTATAATTTCCTTCACAATGGGCAAGGAAGCGGTCGGGTCCGCTCCTGTCGCCTTTCAGTCGCGCTATGTATTTTCCCATTATGCGATCCTCCTTCTGTGATAAAAAGCTATCAATTTTAAATAGAATTGAACTTGGAGAACATACGAAAGAATTAAATTGTTGTTGATGGACGAGCCATTTTTTGGAATTGACCCGGCAAGCCAAAGAATAATGATTGATTTAATGCATGAATATAAGGAACAAAATTCAACAACAATTATTACAATCCATGACCGTGATCTGCTAAAAACTATTTACAATAGTTTTGTTGTTATTCAAAAGGGAAAAGCTGTTTATGCTTCTGGTGGAAATGAGGATATAAACAATGTCGAGCAAATTTATTAAAAAATAAAACCGCCGGCTCTGCTGGCGAGGCTTGAAAAGGCTGCGCCGTAAAGGGCGGGAATGCTAGTATGCTCCTCGGGAAGCCCCCGGCAAGGCGGCGCAAGGGGCGCCTATGCAAGATTGGAGAAGTTTGACGTATGCCAAATGGGTATGCAAGTGTCATGTGGCGATAGCGCCGAAACGCCGAAGGAAGGCGCTGTATGGGAGTGTTCGGCGGAAAGCGGGAGAAATCCTGCGGGAATTATGCGGGCGAAAAGGGGTGGAAGCGTTGGAAGGGTATGCGAGTCCGGATCATATCCATGTGTGTCTATCAGTAGCGCCGAAGTACAGTATGGCGATGGTGGTAGGGCGCTTGAAAGGGAAAAGCGCGATACGAATATATCGGGAAATGATCCAGGAAAAGGGATAACGAATAGGGATTTCTGGACCCGTGGATAGTATGTAAGTACGGCGGGATTAGATGAGAAGACGGCGAGAGAATATATCAAGAGCCAAGAGGATATTGATAATGAGAAACAAGGCGCGTTAAATCTAGACGGAACCGAATTTTAATTTATAGCCCCCTTCAAGGAGGCTTCCTAAAGCCGCCGGCTCTGCCGGTGGATTATTACTTTCAATGCGCGGGGAAATGACATGGGCTATTTTGGGGGGTTGGTTAAATTGGATAAAAAAGAATATATTGAAATAAGATATTCATGGAAACAATTGCTGACGCATGGTTCTATGTTTATGTTTTTTATATGGGCAGTGTATGAGTTTGAAAACTATACTCCCTTATATACAATTAATTTGAATAATGCGCTTTATTCTTTTTGACAGTTTTCAGCAATTCTTTTATGTCCGACAATTTTTTAATGGAATCAATTCTATATTGCCGGCTATGAGCGTTTTGGGCATAATTCCGTTTTTTATATTTTATGCACACCTTGGAGTTAACGGCGTCAACATTATAGGCAATGTTTTTATGGCGATAAACGCTCCATTATATTTTTGGATTGGTTTATGCGTAATGACAATAATTTGTTTTCTTTCAAACGATGAGGAATCCGTAGCATATGCCTGTATGCCGTCCCTTACACTGACAGTGGGATTGCTCTGTCTAAATGATTTTTTAAGGGCAAGATTTAATCCGGCATTTACTGTTATCACAACAATGACATGTGCGGTTGTCGTTACATTTATTGCGTATAAACTATAAAGACAAAATATTTTCTAAAAATATGATGAACTAAAAACAATTTCGCGCCGCGCCCCGCCGCGGACGGCGGGGCGTATATGGGGCTAAAGAACCTTCGACTAACAGGAAGAGATGCGGAAATTATCAGTGTCTTTTTTGAAACAGCCGATGAAATGTCTGAAAACACCAATACAGGGCAAGAGTTAGAGGATGCGGAAAATGCCACTATGAATTATACATCGCAAAAATATGGTATAACCAACGAGGAACTTGACAGTATTTTTACCAAATATAACATGGCTTGTTTTGGGTAATAAAAGAATTTGCGTCAACATTATAACCCGGTCATACCGGGGCTTTTTATCGCCCTAAAGGTCAAGCAAAAGGTCAAGTTTTACAAATAAACGTAGATAAACTTGACTATTTCTTTTCTATATACTACTATTACAAACAGGCGTAAATAAGCGCAAATAAACCGACCGCATAACAAACAGTCCTGTATGCGCTTCGGGGACTTACGGACCCTCGTCCTCCGCAATGGCTAGGTCATTCCGCTGCGCTCCCACGGCTCACTACACCCACATTTTGCCAGCCATGGTCTTTGCTACGCAAAGCCCTTATTCGGGCTGGCAAACCGGTCATATACAGCCGGAACGTTATGCGCAATTTTTTCTTAACTTTTTCTGCAAAAATGCAATAAAAATATTGACAGGTTTTTATCTTATATGATAATATAGGTGTATGAAACGCATTGGTCTAATTGGTGGAATGAGTTGGGAATCTTCCGTTGAATATTATAAAGCACTCAATGAAGAAATTAAGAATATTCTCGGTGGATTTAACTCTGTTGAATGTATATTATGGAGTGTCAATTTTGAAGAAATAGAATTATATCAAAGGACAAATGAGTGGGAGAAATGTGGTCAAATATTAAATAATGCCGCAAAAAACCTTGAAAAGGCCGGAGCTGATTTAATAATTTTATGCACAAATACAATGCATAAAGTTTCTAATCTATTATTACAAAATGTCAAAATACCATTCTTGCATATAGCGGACATGACAGCCGAAGCAATATTAAATAGAGAAGTTAAATGTTGTTGGATTATTAGGGACAAAATATACAATGACTGAGGATTTTTATAAATCAAAATTGATTGAGAAGGGCATTGGTGTAATTATACCTGATGAAAATGATCAGGATATAATAAATGAAATAATTTACAATGAACTTTGTAAAGGAATAAAAAGAAAAGATTCCCAAAAGGAATATGTAAGAATAATTGAGAAAATAATAAAAAAAGGAGGGCAGGGAATAATATTAGGATGTACCGAGATAGGATTATTAATAAAACAAAAAGATGTTTCAGTAAAGATATTTGATACAACAATAATCCATGCAAAAAAAGCAGTTGAATTTGTATTGAAATAAAAGAAAAAACCGCATATAACAGGACTGCTTGCGCTTCGCTGGCTTTGGCGGATCGGGGTTCTGTTTCGCTAGGTCGGCTGCGCCTCCCACATCTCATTCCACCCACATTTTGCCAGCCCTGTGCTTGTTGCGCAAGCCCTTATTCGGGCCGCCAAACCCGCCGCAAAACAGCCGGAACGTTAGGCGACATAATTTTTGAAATTCTTTGGAGAATGGGAAATGCCGCCGTCCTTGGCGGCGCAAAAAATATTGAAATTTATATATGATAAATTAAGAGCTATAGTATATCTTTAATGATAGAGGAGAAATATTATGATATGAAAGGACGGCATGGTTTTCTGGTTTTGATTGGATTGATTCTTTACGGCTGTGATGCTGGAGGGGCCGATGCAGATGACACTCCTCCCGGAGAAAATAAAATTGTTTCCTCAAATGTTGTTTCAAATCATCAGGTTTACACTGACGATGGATTTTTTGGAAATATGGATGTAACCGGCGGCGCCGTATATTTGCGCCCCGGCACGTGAAATAGAGCGAAATTTCCCCAATTCCACTATAATCCAGAGGGGGCTGCGCCGTGGACTGTACCGGTACAAATCAGGGACGAAAAAATCTCATTTACACTTCCCGCTAATCCGTGTCAACTCTCTGAAATATATGAGTTGTATTACACCGACGGAATCCTATAGCCCAGTTGTATCTTGACAAGAGTGATAATAGGCGTATCAAAGTCAGACTGCAAAAATATGATGAAAACAATAATTGGCACCGCAGTAATATTTTTTATGCCGACGGTAAATTTACAAAGTTTATAACGGGAAAATAACATTGGAACCGGGCTGGAATTTTATTGAAAGCCGTGGTATAGAAGAGGAGGTTTCTGTATCTCAAAACATTGAATATTATATAATCGGAGGTTATGCGTGGCATATTGAATGTTGGGATTAATCGCCCAATAAATAAGCCCGTCCGCGACCATGCATGGCGGCTGACGCGGTAAGAATTGCGGCGCGTAACGGGTCTGTATGCGCTTCGCCGCCAGTAAGCGGATCGGGTTCCGTTTTGGCTAGTCCATTCCTTATTTACTGTAGCAGGTCGTATCCATGCCGTTTGAAATTATAACTTCCTCAACCAAAAAATATAATAACAAGGCGCGCTTTTGGCGCAGTATAGCGCTTCCACTTGAAAAGAATAAATAGACATGATAAAATAATTCTTTATGTTATGGCTTATGAAGAAAGGTTTAAACGGCGCGCAATACAATACAAAGATTCCGGGCATACTTTTGCCGGGGTCTATATGGGGCTTTTGGCGTTAGACCGCAAAGTTATTATGCGGGGAAAATAGACTCCGAAAAACCAAAGGAAATGGCGGAAAGCGTCCCGGCTGGCGTTTGAGGGAATACGCGGCGGAAGCGTCCGCCTTCAGACGATAGACAAAAGATGCAAATTTCTCGGAATAATCTGTAAAAAACTTGTACGTATCCCGAAAAGAGCGAAGAAAAAGGGATGCGTTTTTGGCGAAAGCCGGGCGGACGCCGCGGAAGAAGCGCGTGTATGTTGGTGAAAGCGGCATGCATGATGATATAAAGCGCGAATATGGATGGCGCCGCGCGGAGTGACGGTCTCGAAGAAACATACAAAAAGCGCGAGGTGTTTTTATTGCGCCCGCCGCTTATTCTCCTGACTTTAATCCGATTGAAAAGACATGGACGGATATGAGAAAGGAGCGCGGGACGCCGCGCTATTGCACGGGTTAATTGAAACTGCCGTCTACGCTTGTTTATCTTGATATTTAGTATTTATTTGGTGGAAGCACTATAATATTCCATACTTAGCCGCCGATCTAAATCCCGCTCGAACGCGCCGCAGGCGCGCATGAAAAATTGTCAAGCGTTTCTGTCGCGGCAGACCGCCGCGCCTTGTCTTGAATATAAATAAGAAACCAGCTATAGTAGAGCCTGTTTCAAAACCAGCCGGGTTTTGGCGCAAGCTCAACTAAACGCTTTGCCAATTGCCGTTAGCGTGGCGTTTTGCAAGGAGGTTTGTATGAACAAGCCCGTTTTTACCGTACAACCGAATTCATGCATTTTTTGCGTAGGGATCAAAGGCGTCGGCATGTCCGCGCTGACGGAGCTATTGCTCAACGCGGGCGTTAGGGTGAGTGGTTCGGATACGGGCGCTGTTTTTTACACGGATGCGATCCTTAAAGAACTCGGCGTCCCATATTTTGAAACCTTTGATGTCGCGCACATACACGATGGCATTGATTCCGTTGTCTATTCTGCGGCGTATTCCCCTGAAACGCATCCGGAACTGGTGGAAGCGTCCCGGCGCGGCATACCTCTATTCAAATACGCAGATGCGCTTGGCGCGTATTCGGCCAATTTTGACTCGTCCGGCATTGCGGGCGTTCATGGCAAGACCACCACAACCGTCATGACCGGCGCTTTGCTGAAAGGAGCGCGTTTGCCTGCGCAGATATTGGCGGGAAGCGCGACAAGCGTTTTCAACGGACACTCGACGCTTTCGCTTGGCAATGGGTACTTCGTGGCGGAAACCTGCGAATACCGGCGGCATTTCCTGTCTTTTCATCCAAAACGCATCGCGCTTACCAGCGTGGAAAGCGACCATCAGGACTACTACCCCACCTACGAATCCATACGGGATGCCTTTGTAGAATATGGAAGAAAACTCCCTGTGGGAGGCGAGCTTATCTACTGCGCGGATGACAAAGGCGCGTGTGAAGTCGCCGAAACGCTCAGGAAAGAACAACGCGGACTCATGTTTACGCCCTACGGCTTTACCGCGCATGGAGATTTCAAGATACAAAACTTTTCCGTAGAGAACGAGCGGCTTGTATTTGAACTGAACGCTTTTGCGGAGCCTTTCACGCTTAGGGTTCCCGGCAGGCATAACGCGCTCAACGCCACTGCGGCGCTTGCGCTCGTTTCGTCCATAGCGCGAACAGAAAACCGCGCTGCCGGCGGCGCCGGGGTTATGACTACAGCGCAACTTGAAGGAATGAGGCGCGGACTGGAGGATTTTCATGGAAGCAAACGCCGATCCGAAATCATCGGGGAGAAAGACGGCGTTCTCTTTATGGACGATTACGCCCACCATCCCACAGCCATAAAGACTACTATTGAAGGTCTCAAGGTTTTTTATCCCAATCGCCGCATTATCGTGAGTTTTATGCCCCACACCTACACCCGCACTGCGGCGCTTATGGACGAGTTCGCAACGGCGTTCACCGGAGCGGACGCGCTTCTGTTGCATAAAGTCTACGCATCGGCGCGCGAGACGTATTCAGGCGGCGTTACGGGCAAGACATTGTTTGAAAAGATTGAAAAAGCGAAATGTTCCGCCAATGCAGGGAAAATTTTGTATGTGGAAGAGCCTTTAGACGCGCTTCCGCTTGTCAAATCCATGCTCAAAATGGGCGATCTTTTTCTCACTATGGGCGCGGGCGACAACTGGAAGCTGGGCGAAGCCTTGCTGAAAGAAGTGTAAGCCGGTTTCCGCGGCGTGGCGAGTGAGTCCGGATCGGCGTTTCGATTTTGCCGCTTCCCGCTTGTCTTTTGTATTTTTTTCGTTTATCATATATAGAAAATAGAAAAAGGAGTCTATATGCGCAATATCCGTTCTTTTTTGATCATTTCTCTTGTTTTCTGCGCTTTTGTAGATATGTTTGCCCAAGAGACTGTTAATGACAGAGAGCTATTGGAACATCAGGGTCCGGTGGAATTTATCAATAATACTGACGCGCCCGCTCGAATCGACAGCCGCGCCGCTATTTGGGGAATAGGGAACGCTTTGGGCAGAAGCGTCAACAGCGGGTCGAATCACGCGGGACAAACCGGACGTTATTTTGTTATTCATTGTGTGTCGCCGGAGGAGACCGGCAAATTCGATGCGGATATTTTTGGACTTGGGCCCAATGCCGGGGTCGATCATATTAGAAATGTAAGGCTCATCATTCAAGGGTATCTGGAAGCGGCCTACCACTATTCTCCTGATGACGCCGCCTTGCTCGCCCAATATATCACCATTTACAATGCGGTCTTCCGCAAAAATGCGGAGTATTTTAACGCCAACTATAACGAGATCGTAACCGCCAATCTTGTGGAGGAAAAGATCGGTCTGCCGGTTCGTTACAACGAATGGCCTGGACAGACCCTCATCGTTATTCCGCTAGGAAACGCCCAAGCGGATTCTTTAAGCGCGATCAATACGACGCCGCTTGCCGCTCCGGAAGTGGTGGAAGAGCAACGGAAAGAACAGGATATGGGCATAGAGGCGCGGCAGGACATGGTTGATCTAAAGGAGCGTGAGGCTGAGGAAGCCGAACAGAGGGCGCAGGCGCAAGAGGAGTCCGCGGCGCAGGAGCGTGAAGCCATCGAACAGGAACGTGAAGCTATTGAGCGAGAGCGGGAGCAGATTGCGCAGGAGGCGGCGGTAGCTTCCGCAGGCGAGAGCGTGGCTGCGGAAGAGGCGGCGGCTTCTGAGGACGGGGAAGGTTCCACGCAACGGAAACAGGAGTTGGCGCAACGTGAGCGGGAGCTTGCGCAACGGGAAGAAGCTGCGGCCCAGATGGAAGAGGCCGCGCAACGGAATCAGGAGTTTGCCGAACAAAAGACGGCTGAAGCCCAGCAGGAACGGCAAGAGATAGCTCAAGATCAGCAGGAACTGGCAAACAATGAGAGACAAGAATCCCAGTCTGTCTCGCTTGGCGTCGTCCTCAGCGCGGAGTCGTCGCCATTGGGCAAGATCGTTCAGATTGACGCGGCTACGGGCGAGTTGATAAAAGACTCGGAAGACTCTTCACTGAACATAAGAACCGTGGTCATTGTCAACGATGCTATTTTCGCCCTTTCCGCTCAAGGCGATTCAAGGTCGTACAGGTTGGTGAAAATAGCGATTGACACGCTTGAAACTGCGGCATGGGGCGCGGATGCCATAAGCGTAAACAGTCTGCTCTGGGTGAACGGGACCGATCTGTACGCCATTGGCGCAACAGACGCCGGCTTCTATATGGCGCGTTTTGACGCCAATCTAAAACTTCAAGCCGCTTCCCCTGTTGCGGTTCACCCTTTCGCATCCGCGATGTTCTATCAAGACAGGCTGCTCACCGAAGGCGCGGACGGCGGATCGCTTTTCCTTAACCCGCAAACGTTAGAAGAACATCCCTGGTCGGCTCAATGACGGTGTTATGACGGCGGAAGATAAAACGCGGCTAGCGGCGTTGCTTGATACGTCCGGCGACTTCCTGCGGGATGAGCATTGGCGGGAGAGGGAAGCGCCCCTTTTCGAAGACGACGCGGCGGATTCTGTTGCGCAAACCGCTATGGGAGCTGGCGGCGACAGCCTTGAAACAATAGCGGCGGATGTCCGCGAATGCAGGGTGTGCGGCTTGTGCGGTCTGCGCATTCTTCCCGTGCCGGGCGAAGGCGTCCGGCAACCGCTCGTGCTGGTCATAGGCGAGGCGCCTGGTTCTGAAGAAGACGAACGGGGCAAGCCCTTTGTGGGCGCCGCCGGACGCCTTCTTGACCGTATGCTTGCCAGCATAAACCTTTCCCGCACAACGAATTGTTTCATTACCAACACCGTAAAATGCCGGCCGCCCGGCAACCGCGATCCTTCGCCTCAAGAAACTGCGGCTTGCGCCCCGTTTCTTGCCCGGCAGATACGGATTCTGCGTCCGGCGTATATCCTCTGCATGGGAAGAATCGCGGCGCAAACCATGCTCCGCACAAGCGAAGGCATCGGGCGGTTGCGCGGAAAGTTCTTTGACTACACGCCGGACTGTCCGTTGGATAACGCCGTCATTGCGCCAATACCCCTCATAGCCACCTATCATCCGAGCGCCCTTTTGCGCGACGCAAACCTGAAGCGTCCCGCGTGGGAGGATTTGAAGACACTGCTTGCGCATATCCAACCCTGACGCCAAAAAGCGTTTCACCGTCCGTCTCTCACGCCACCTTATCTTATCCAGAAAAACCATCAAAGACTGGGAATACATGCCGGCTTTGTTCAAGGTTTATTTCGAGACGGCGGACGAAGGAATACGCGCCCCTCATTCTTCCCTGCCAAAGGTATTTAACGTTTGGAGATTTGATCGACAGTTTTGGCGGCAGGGTTGCTTTCTACCTTGACGGTTTCACGGTTAAGTTCGGTCCCATGGGAGAACCATTTCACAAGAGCCTGAAAAAGATGCGGTTGCCTCAAGATCTGGCTTGCAAAAGAAACCGGATCCGCCGGGAATCTCCGCTATGTCGAGGCGGACTTGCAGGACGGCGCGTACTGGTTTAAGAACGGCGTTCCTGTGATGAATCAGGCGCTGTCGGATTTTCTCAAACTACAATGCCTTTCCCGGTATGCGAATTCCGGGCAAAGCGCGCCCCGATGTTCCCAGACCCGCCTGAACGCCTGGCTCTGGAAATCTCCAACAGGGCAATATGGAACCCCTATCCCGACGCAAAACATCCCAAGCTCTCCGGTGGTTGTGGCGTGGGCGCGGCGCGGACAGTGAAAGAATTCACAGTGTATGCCGCCAAGCGCCTCACTGATTGCATTGATTCCACGGGGCCAAAGTTCATCATAAGAATTCAGCCATTGAATGATCAAACATGAGTGAATTTCAAAGCCAATTGCGGAACAGGGGCATCGATGAAAATACCCTCATCCAGCAAGCGGCTTATGCCCGCTAAAGGAGAATAGGCGGAAATCCAGTCCGCGATAGCCGTTGCGGGGAGCATCCGGCGTGTATGCCGTTGCGACTCCACTGGAAAAAGTGAGGTTCGGCGAAATCAAAAGCCATCCGGTATTGCCGGTTCGCTTTATGCGCCGGACGTTCCAGCCCGGCGAGAAACTAATTAAAAAGGGCATATCAACGGGTTCCCATTTATGACGAGCGGAATAACCAGAGAACAGACATGGATATTTTGCTTTTTGGTACTGTATGATGTATGGCGGTTGAAGTTAAACGGGAGGTGGATGATAAAGACGCAGGGCATCATCTCAAACGCATGGAGCTGATACGCATGTATTCGCCGCTAGAGGCAGTGGGCAAACGGACGTTAGGCGCAATCGCGGATGAAATGGCGCCACCCGATAGGGTCGAGTATGCCCATAAAGCGGTTTTTTTTGCGCTTGCATTCACAGGAGAATCAATTGTTTCACTTGACGCTCCGATAGATTTTGCCGCCAGAGAGTGGCAGGCGATGAGGCATGAGGGCGCGTCGCTCGGCGCGATGCGCGGGCGCAGGCAAATCTGCTCCACGATTTTACGATTGGGATGGAGGTCTCTAAAGACGCCCCCAATTCGGGAACAGCGCTTCTCATCCGGCATGGGAATGAGGGCGACGCCGATTTTCAGCGCATTGCGGCGCTCAACGATGACGGCGCGAAATTCAGGAATATTTTTTTAGGGGTCGCCAGAAACCCCAAGCATGGCGCCCGGAAGAATGGTCATGTTTCGCCACAGCGCGGTTTTCCCGCGTCCTGCGCGGGAAATCTCCCGCCCATGAGGAGTCATTACAGCGCGGTTTTCCCGCGTCCTGCGCGGGAAATCTCCCGCCCATGAGGAGTCATTCCCCTATGATTTCCAGTCCGCCCTTCTTTACATGCGCCACAACGTCGTACCAGACGTTCACCTTGAAACGGGCGATCCTGCTCATGTCATGCAGGGCGTTTCCGGCGTCGGCTTTTGGCAGGTCCGCATACACACGCGACAACGCGGCTTTGTCCTGTTCTTCCAATTCAAGCGCATTGTATATGGCGGGAAAGCCATTGTCGTTGTACCACGTATATATGGGAACCGCGTGTTCCGGCGCAATAACGTCTGAAAAGATGCGATACGGAAAAACCCAGACCGCTTCAGGATCATAGGGCAGGAGCGAGCCATTCGGTATTTTAACGGAATCAATGAAGATCTCGGTTCCTTCTATTTCAACAATCTGAGAGGGCGCGACCTCTTTCCCTTGAGAAAAAACTTCCATGTCAACAGCTTCTACGTTGTCAATGATCATCGAATAAAAATGGAATTCGGCTTTTATGGAGGAATCTCTTCGCTCCAGCAGCCTGAACCGGACCGGAACAAAGGTCTCCCGCAATTCTTTCAGTTGCCGCGTCTTTTCCTCAAGGCGTTTAGCCTGGCATGAGAAAATGAATGTGGAGAAACCGGCCGCTCCGCCAATGACGAGCGCAATGACGGCAAGGAGGATGACAATAACTCTTGCTTTTTTCATAACAATGATTATAGTATCATAAATGGGAACACTATGCCATATATATTTTTGCGGATTCGTCATATCCTGCGCTTCATGCCGTTCATCCTTTTTTTTATTCTTGCCGTTCATTCTCTGTATGCGCGTGATATAACAATCATTGTAGAGGATATTGAGCTTGACATGCCGCTTGAAGGGGCGATTGTCCGCGTGGAAGGCGGCGCGTCCGGCGGCGCTGAAAAAGCGACCGATGAAGATGGAAAGGCTGTGTTTGCCGTTCCTGACAACAGGCAAGTGCGGTTGCAAATAGCGTATCCCGGGTATGAGAACGCGATCTTCATCGCGCCGCCCGCCGCGCCTAACGCGACTGAAGACGCGACATTCACCGTCGGGCTGCGGTTGAGCGGCGGCGCGGATTTGGAAAACAGGGAACTCGTCATTGAAGCGCAAAGACCCGGCGCAAGCGAAACCAAAACCGGGCGCAGCGTGGCGATTTCCGGCGATGATTTGGCGCGCACCGCGGAAATCGGCGTTATCGAAGATGTTATGACATCGATCAAGCTCCTCCCCGGGGTGGGCTATACGGGCATGTTCAACGCTATGCCTTCAATTCGGGGCGGGGAACCCGGGGACCTGACTGCGGTTTTCGACGGCTTTTACATAGAAAACCCCTATCACTGGGGCGGCGGAGTCTCCATTTTTGACCCGCGCATGGTGCAGAGCGCCCAACTCTCGCACGGGGTCTTTTCCGCCCGCTATGGGCATACCATATCCGGCTTGCTGGAAATAACCGGGCGCAAGCCGGAGCCTTTCGATGTTGAGCTTGAACTGGGTTTGTCTTCAAGCGCCGCAAACCTCAACGTGTCGTATCCGCTCTTCGGAAAGGGCGGCGTTATGATCATGGGAAAGGCGACCTACTGGGATCCCTTTGTTTCGCTGGCGAAATTGGCTGTTGATGAGGTGAACTACATCAAAATCGCTCCATACATCAGGAGCGCGGGCTTTGGCGCGAACTACCGGTTTACGCAGAATCTTGAGTGGACGATGTTCGGCTTTATAGGCGGCGACGGCGTAGGCGCGTTCTATAACAACCCGCTTGAATACGACGGCATGGCGATGCACACGAATTTTGACTTTGAATGGTTTAACCTGCAAGGTTTTCTGATTACAGGGCTTATATTCAACCCGAAACCGGATATGGCGCTTAAAGCGTCCTTCGGCGGAGGATTCTTGCGGACAAACCTCCACGGCTTTATTGATTACGATTTGACCGCGCCGTATTCTGATGATTTTCTTGACTTGTTTGAGAACAAGACTATTCTCTATCCATCCGGCGTTTCTATCACTGATAAGACCTACACTGTTGACACCACCATGTTCGCCGATATGGTTGACACTACGGCGAACTACCAAGCAAGGACGGATTACGACTGGGATGTGGGCAAGGGTTTTCTGTTTGCAGCCGGCGTCCAAGGGCTATACGCCCGGTACGCATTGGAGGAGCATGATCAAGCGGTTTTGGAGACATCCGGCGCATTCCTGACGTTTAACGACGGAACCACTGTTTCCACTTACCCCGCATATTATAATATGCCGTACACATACAACAATTCCATCGCCAATCAGTCGCTTACAACGTCAGCCTACAGCCTTTTGGAATACGCATCCCCCAAAAAGCGGTTCGGCGGAGAGCTTGGCTTTCGCCTCGATCACCTCCTCTTTATCGGCAAGGATTTCACGTTGCAAACCCTGCCCTCGCTCAATCCCCGTCTCAACCTTGACTGGCACATCGCGCGGAACGCGGGCGTTTTTGACAGCATCACCGCAACCATCGGATCCGGGCTTTTCTCCTCAATAACCGACAACATTTCCAGCATCCAATCTGAAGACGGCGTTGACGCATTAGGACTCAAACAAAACCGTTCATGGACGTCAATCGCGGGAATAAAACTTGATTTCTTGGGTTTTAGCGTAAACGTTGAAGGATACTACAAGTACGTGTTCGACAGGGCGTATTCCACGCTTGTAACGGACAGCGCAAGCCAGACCATCGTCATTGAACGCAAATTTGACGGGGAGGGGCGGATATGGGGGGTTGACTTCATGCTTCAAAAAGCAAACTCGCGCTATTGGGACGGCTGGATTTCCTACTCGTTTAACTGGGCGCGGTACCGGAATCCCTCAAGCTCCACCTACACGGCGGATTGGTTTTACCCCGAATTTCACCGGTTTCACAACCTAAACCTCGTTCTCAACATCAAACCGCTTCGGTCTTTCACTATTACGACCCGTTTCGGGTTCGCGTCCGGCGCGCCTAAAACAGTTGTCGGGGGAATCTCTTGGTATCCGGTGATTGTTCTTGACGAAAACAAGATGCTGGTGGACATTATCCAGAAATACAAGCGCGAAAACTTCTATTCCGACACGGAGCGGGACGGGTTCGCCTTGACTTGGGATGTCAAGGCTTCGTTTTTTGCGTACAGCAGACCGGGCAGGGGGCAAATAGAAGTGTATATTGCGATTGAAAACATACTTGCCACGCTTGAAACGCGGCGCCGAAACACATCGTTCAACTCGTATACGGGCAAGGAGGACCAAGGATCAAACGCGGCGAGTTATCAACTGCCCATACCCATGCTGTCAATCGGCTTCAGATGGACGTATTAAGTAAACATCATCTCGTTGATTTCAGCCGCCGCTTTTTCGTATTCACAGAGCAATATATCCTCTTCAATGCTTTCAAGGGCATCTTTTGCGGCGCGGCTTATGGGCAAGCCTTTGTATTCCGCCAGAAGACGGTCAAGCTCCGACACCTTCATGGTGGAGAGGGCCCGCGTCAGGCGTTCCAACTGCTCTTTTGACAAACTTACGACGCCCGTTTCAACTTCGACAGTGTTCTGCTTTATGAAAGCCTGTATATTGGCAAGAAGAGTGCGCAACTGATTGAGCAGTTCGTCGGTGCGCCTGCGTATAATGGGAATATCTCTGTTTCTGCCCGCCGCTTCCATAGCTTCCGCGAAATCGCCGAATTTGACCGCGCCGATGCTTCGGGATGCGCTTTTGAGCGCATGAACCATGGTGGTGTACAGCTTGGCGTCGCCTTCAGCCGCGGCGTTTTTGATGAGCGCAACGCGCCCCTCCGCATCATTGTAAAAAATCCTCAACACCCGTAAATACGAGGAGAGCGACCCGCCTGTATTATTGACGCCGGTTCGAACGTCAATGTTGTTTATGACAAAATCGGCCGCATCCGCCTCGCTCGCCGGCGCTTTATTCGTGTTTTGCCGCTTTTCTGGAGGAAGCCATTTTTTCAGGATGCCGTAGAGTTTGTCCACCTCGATAGGTTTGGCGAGAAAATCACTAAACCCGTTTTGGAGGAATAATTCACGGTGTTCTACAAGCGCGTTGGCGGTCAGCGCGATTATAGGCGTTTGCCGAAAGTAAGGATCGTCCTCCCTCATAGTCCGAATTCTCCGCGTTGTTTCGACGCCGTCCATTCCCGGCATCATGTGATCCATAAACACAAGATCGTAAAAATTTTCCTGTACAAGGCTCAACGCCTTTTCGCCGCTTGTACATGTGTCGATCCGCAATTCATAGAATTTCAGCAATTCTTCCGCAACCATCAAATTGGTGTCAATATCATCAACCACCAGTACATGAGCGTCCGGCGCGACAAAGGGGGGACTGCTCTCATTCGCCTGCTCTTCCGGATTCTGCGCTTCGGGTGCCGGCTGTTCGTCAACAAACCCCTGCAACACGGAAACGGTAAACGTAGATCCTTGGTCATACACGCTTGATACGGCGATATCGCCCTCCATCGCTTTGCAGAGGTTCCTGACAATGGCAAGTCCCAGCCCGGTTCCTTCTACATTCTGATTGCGCTTCGTGTCAACCCGGCTGAATTCGGCGAACAAACGCTCCATGTCTTTTTGTTTGATGCCAATGCCCGTATCACTCACCTTGAAAACCATGGTGAGATGCGCGTCGTTCTTTTCCTTTACACTGACGTGAAGGTCAATATGTCCGGCTGGGGTGTACTTCACCGCGTTGGTCAGAAGGTTTATCAATATTTGTTTGACGCGGATCTCATCGCCGATGAGAGTGGACGGCGCGCCGTCTTCAACCTGTATGATTAAATCCACAGGCTTGCTGGCGATCCTCATGTGGATAATGCCCGCCACATCATTGATAAGGGAAGGGAGGGAATACTTTTTCGTTTCAAGCTGCAATTGACCCGCTTCCATTTTCGAAAAATCAAGAATGTCGTTTATAAGGGCGAGCAGGGAGCCGCTTGACTGTTTGACGATCTGTAGTTGTTCCCGTACGTCATCCGCTATGTTTTTTCTGAGTATGATTTCGACAAGACTGATAATGACGTTCATAGGCGTACGGATTTCATGGCTCATGCGGGCAAGAAAGGAGGTTTTGCTCCTGTTTTCCTGATCCGCCTTCATTCTCGCCTTATTCATTTTAGTGACAATGTAGTTCATAATCAGTATAAAGATCACCCCAACCGCTGAAAAAACAGACATCACAAAGTGCGATGTATGATAGTTGATGTCAACCGGAACCGCTACGCCGATGTACCAGCCGTATTCCAGTTTGCGAAAAAAGGTTTCCATCTTGCGCCCGTCATATCCTGTCACTACGATGCCGGAATAATTTTTCACCCCTTCTATGAGATATTTTTCCGGATCGGCGTATTTCGCGCCGAGTTCATGAATGTATTTTCCCAAGTCGTCTTGGTCGGGATGCGCTATGTAGGCAAAATCCTGATTGATAAGCAGCCCGTATCCGCCGCTCGCGGTCTTGAGGTTCGTGATATACGCGGATATCTTGTTCATATAAATGTCAACAACGACAATCTCCCGCCCGTTCCCGCCGTTCAAGAGTTTTGTCGCCGACACCACGATCTCTCCCTTCTCTTTATCGACATAGGGCGCGGTATACTCGATGGAGCCGCCGGCGTTTACGGCGGCTCTGTACCACGGTCTTTCCGCGGGGACATAATCCGCCGGCGGCGTCCAGCGGCTGCCCGCTATAAACTCGCCGTTTATATACCCGTACACGTCAAGAAAACTCCGTACGCCCATAGATGACGGCATCTTGAGATGATCCGAGAGTTCTTCAATGTAGGTTTTAATGTGTTCCTGCGTGTAGTTGTTATCCAAATATCTCTGGACGGAAATCGAAGCGCTCAACACCGCGATTTCAGCCTCACGGAAATTCGCGTAAACAACCTCTTCCGCTGTATTCAAGACGCCTTCAATGTTTTCAACAAGATGATCTTTCACCATGCTTATAAAATAAGCGGCGATGAATATCATAAAAACGAGAGCCAGAAACACTGCCAGCACATGCAACAGTTCTTCACGCAGTATGCTAAGAAACTTCATTGCGGCATCTCCTTCTCCGTAGCAAGGAATTCCCATATATCTTGTCCGGTACTGCGTCCGTCCTTGTCCAAGATGTCGACTGGCAGCCGCACAATGGGCTTGCCGCGCCAATCGCAGCGCCCGCTCGTCATTTTTAACTCAAGCCGGTTTTGTTTCACCGCCTGTACATAGTCCTGTATGGAGGACATTTTGTCATCCAGATACACGCCGAACATCGACGGGGTTCCGGTTTGATCCGCGTCGTGCATGTCGGAACCCGCAGTTGCGGGCAGTCCCAGCCGTTCCGCATACCGCTTCGCAAGCGCATCCCATGACTGCTCTTGGTTGCCGGCGTTGGCTATTTCAACCGCGTCAACCAAACCGGTTGAAAGGTGAATGACATGTATATAATACTGTTGCCGGAACGGATGCGCCTGCACCACGCAACCGCCGTTTTCTTTCACTATTCTGTACTGCTCTTCCCGCGTCCAAAACCGGGCTTCCGGGTGTTTCAGAAGCCACTGCTTGTCCAGTCCGTACACCAGATAATCATCGCCGTCAATGGTTTCTTCCCACCCAAAAAACACGTCCAGCCCAAGCCTGTCGCCTTCCGCTTTCGCGTCCTCATACCCTTTGTAAAAACACGCGACCCACTCGCGCCACGGCAGGTTTTTCCGTATGCGGCTGTTTCCATTATAAAAATGATCCGTAACAATGACGCCCGCATATCCAAGGTCCTTATATGCGCGTATATAGTCCGCGCCGCGTGAGACCGCGCATGCGCTTGCCTGAGAGGTATGGAGGTGGGTTTCGTAGAGATATTTCAATACGCTTCCTTATCTTTAGCGGTAGAGGCCGTTCCAAAACGCGCTTGTGGAACAACGTCCGTAGATTGGACTTGTTCGACAACCCGGTTGGTTGTTGAACAAGTCTATGTAACAAAAAACCGGACTTCGACCGGTTCCCGCGTATTTGTTCCACAACTGTCTGGTTTGAAACGTGATTACATTATATCATAAGCCGCATTTTTTGTCAGCAACGAGATGGCGCATGAACAGCCAAACGCCTCTCTACGAGGCGCATGGACGCCTCATTTAGAAAATGTCGCCGAAGCTGGCAGGGCTTCTATGTTTGAATGCGGTTTGACTGGGCAAGCCGCTGAAGTTCCGCCGGATTGTAAAGTCCGCGTCGAGCCGTGAGGTCGTCCTAGCGCGTTTGCGGCGGTTCTCTGCCCTCCATGAGCCGTTGGAACGGACTTCGCGGCTCGAA
>JAIROG010000062.1 GCA_031257675.1 Treponema sp.
TTCAAAATAGCCAATTTTTTATAATGGTGGGAATTTAAAAAATTAAGGAATTGTTTAAAATCGCTGTCATGGGGTTCCCCCCCCCCCCCCCGCTGTCTTAAACCGCGCTCTAACACTGAAAAAATCGATTCTCAACACATCCATAGCGCCTTCGCCAAGGAGTCGTTGTCGCAAGCGTTACAGGCGCGTTCGCTGTTTATACCCCTCGCCAAGCCCTCAGTTTGAGGGCGGGGTCTTTATAACAAGGAGTTAGTATGTCTGGAAAAAGGCGCAGCGTCTAAAGAAGCTGATTTTATGGAATGGAGCGAGAATCTCATCGCCGCGTCCCTGACCGGGCGGAACCTGCCGCAGGCGAAGCCTGAAAAGATGGCGCGGCTTGTCAAACTGGAAGAGGCGTTTGTCCGTAATAACCTGCAAAACAACGGCGCCATGACGAACAACGGGCGGGATGCGATAAAAATATCCATATTACGACCGCATGCCCGAATCGTATATGGCGCCGCAAACCGCGCTTGACGCCGCTATCGAGACGCCGTTGCCGCGCATGGCGCGGGTGACGTTCCGCGCTCTTAACGCGGCGCAGTGGGGCAAGATCGCGGATGCGGATGGGCTTGAATGCTGGCGGGCGATAGCCGGGGTTGCGCCCGCCAAGATTGAAGAGCCGCTTCATTCGGACTTCGCCGCGCGGAACCCGATTGAATTGACGTTTGACGGTGCGGCGCCAAGATACCGTGGAGCGACATAGAGCCGGCTGTTATTTCGTCCGCCATAACACATAAAACACAGGAGGTTTTTATAAAAAGATTTTTAGCGTTGCATTGGCGGTTCTTGCGGTTTCAGGTTGCGCGGTTGCCGCTGTCTACGCGCAGGAAACCGCAAGTCTCAGCGTGGCCGCGCACAACGCCGTGTTATTTTGAGGCGCGGCTTTTAAAAGGCGCCGGCGGACGCGGGGGGATAGTGCCGGGCGTATAACCGGAGAGTTGTCAACGGTCTTTGTGAACAACAGGCGTTTCACGGCGCTTGGCCGGAGCGGGATAGTGAACGGCGATTCCGCGCAACCGGCGGGTCATCAGACGGGCGCGGAAACGGTTATATGAGGTTCGCTTGAGTTGTTGGGCGCGTACTATCGCATGAATGTCAAGGCGATTTCGATCAGGACTGCGGAGATTCAGGGGCGGCGGACGGCGTTTTTACAGAACGATCTGTTTTTGAGCGGCATGTTGAAACAGCGGCGGGAGGATGCGCAGGCGGCGGTTTGAAGCCGCGATTACCGCCGCGATCAAGGACATGGTTCCTCATTACGAGGCGCTGGAGCGGCATGTGGAGGCAGGCGTATATTCTGGCGCGGATGACCATGCGGGAGATTATACCCGGTTGTTGAGAAGCTGGACTGCGCGAAGGCGGCTAACGCAGCCGCGGGCGCGGCGTTGCAGGGCGCGGTATTACGCGCTTGAGGGGTTGCGGAATCCCGAACCATAGGCGCGAGTCAACACGAACAGGAACTAACGTGTTGTTAGGCGGCGTTGCGTGAGACTGCGAGTTCGGGCTGTTCGTGTTTTTTATTTTATTTCTTTTTAGGAGAAGGCAATGAAGAAGTTAGTGTTAGCCGCAGTGTTATGCGGATTGACGTACAGCGCGTACGCCCATGTGTTGCCGCGATTGGCGGTGGCGGCGTTCACAACAAACAACGGCGCCGCGAAGGTGAAAGAGGACGCGGTGACGGCGCGTAATCTGGTGGAAAGTCGTATGGCGTCAAGCGGGAAGTGTCAGGTCATATCGCGGGAGGAAATAGATGCGTTGCTTGAGAACCAGCGGATACAGGTGGGCGGCATATCAAGCAAGGAGAACATAGCGAAGTTGCAATTGCGGAACATCAGATATATTGTGACCGGCTCTGTAAACGCGGTGGACAGCGACTATCTTATAACGGTGAAGATACTGGACGTGTCAACCGGGCGGTTTTCGCACAGCGCGGACGAATTTATGGGGGGGATATCGCAGGAGATGTCCGGCGGGGTGAGCGCGTTGACGGACAAGTTTATAGCCGGGATTGGCAGTGAAGAGATGCGGCTGGTTCAGGCGGATCTTGGCGCATCCGGCGGGAGGTCGTATAAAATAGGGGATACTGGACCTGGCGGGGGGATAGTGTTTCTTATAGAAAGAGACGTTTCTTTTGAAGTGAGCGGGTCCCTAGGCAGTTACACATGGGAAGAAGCTAAAAGAGTTGCTAAAGACTTTAGAGGCGGAGGTTGCTCCGATTGGCGTCTTCCGTCAAGGGAAGAGTTGAATTTTATATATAAAAATTTACAGGGATCAAGGGCGCGGAATTTGGGGAATGATTGGTACTGGTCTTCTTCGCAGGCCAATACTCTTGACGCATGGAATCAGAGGTTCAGTGACGGCAAACAGTTCAACGCCAACAAAAATTATAGGGGCAATGTTCTGGCGGTGCGGACTTTTTAACCCTTATCCCTTTAATGAGGGTTGCAAGGGAGCGCAAGCCTCTTTGCGCATTGTGAGACTTCACCACCGGAGGCGGTCGAAAATTTTTACCATTCCACTGGGACATAAAGCCGCCCCGCACACGGGCTCGACCATGTATAGCGTTGGCGTGTCCCAGCCCTCGTCTACGGAGCAAGCCGCGTTCATGGACGCATGGCGGGATGCGGTTCGGAACGCTCTATCGGAACCCATTTTCAGGGGCGGCCCGATGTCAGCTTTCAGTCCAAAGGCTGGTCAAGCGGTGTTGAGGACGCCTGCGCGCTCTCGATGAAAACCGCCTCTTTTTCCGCCGGCGTTCGGGAAGCGGCGCGGGCAAGGCGGGCGCCGCGCCCTCGTCATTATCGCTATGGAAAACGCGCAGACTGCGGAACAGATGGACTTGTTCATCAAAAAGGTGTACAGGAACGCGGCGGTCTTTGCGGAAATCATTAGTGAGGAGTCGCGCGCATACTACGCCCGCATCGTGTATGCGCGGCGCAATACTGTGACGGGTTGTTGCGGACGCTGCAAAACGCGGGTCTGTTTTCCATAATTATTGGATCGGAACAATACAGACGCAGAGCGGAAGGGGCGTCGCGGCTGAAAACATCGTCATAAACCAATTCAAGGGCATTGCGGCGCGGCAGTCCGACTTGCAAGCGGTAGTTTCTCCATTCCAAGCCTACACATCCGGTTCCATGACAACCACCGCGCCGTTTCGCGTTGTACGGCTTGGTTGCCGGCGAAACGAGACGTAGCAACACCGTCACAACGCCGCCGGGCGCGTTTTCACCGGCAAATCTGCGGGATCAGATCTGGTTGTCGCAACGAGCGGGGAGGCGGCGCGCTTTTTAAGCGACCCGAAAAGCCAGCCGGATTTAGCGGGGATTATGAGGCAAATCCTGTAATGAGCGGGGAGGCGGCGCCTCGCAAGCGTTCGTTTTGTGGAAAAAGCCCACAGATTGCGAGCTAAAGTTCGACTGATTTTCACTGATTAAAGAGACCATAGTCAGTGTTAATCCGTCGAGAGCTGCGGACCTTTTTTCCGTTAAGTATACGCATATGGGGGGGGGGGGGGGATCGTCACGCTCCGCCTGAAGAGCTTGACTTGAAGCGGACGCGGGGCTTGCTTGTTCCCATCGACAGAGCCGGGCGTTTTGTAAGCGCCGCGTCATCCTTACTTGCTTTTCATCACTTCTACGCCATCCCAATCGGGAGGCGGCGGATTCTGCGCGTAGTCTTCGGCGCGTTCAAGCAACGCCGTCGCGTTGAAGTCTTTTGGAAGAAGGGCGAGAGTCTGCCGGAATCGGGCTGCGGCTTCGGCAAACGAGCGGCTGTAGTAGAGCTTCATGCCTTGGTTGTGAGAGTTCCACGCGCGCGCTTCCTTTTCCGTGAGATTGCGCTTTACCGCGAATATCTTTACGCCCTTGGTTTTGCCTTTGACCGCAACCGTGTCGAGAAGGCGCACATGAAACGGCAGTCCGCTTTGCTCTCGAAGCGCGTTGTACACGCTTTCCGAGACGAGCATGTCCGCATGGTACACTTTCGTGAGACCTTCAAGACGCGAAGCGAGGTTCACCGTGTCGCCTATGACCGTGTAATCCATCTTGCGCTCGCTGCCGATGTTGCCGACTGTAACGGTTCCATAGTTAATGCCAATGCCGACGTGGAATTCCGGCTTCCCAATCTCCCGTTGCTTTGCGTTAAAACCATTCAGCGCGTCAATCATATCAAGCCCGGAAAGCACGGACTGCATGATGTCATCTTCATGCTTCACAGGCGCGCCCCAGAACGCCATGATTGCGTCCCCTATGTATTTGTCGACAATGCCGTTCCGGTTCATAATAATGTCGACCTGTCCGGAAAAATACCGGTTGAGCGAATGGACAAGTTCGTCCGGACGCATGGATTCGGAAATCGTGGTAAAGCCGCGTATGTCGGAAAAAAGGATGGGCAGATCGCGGTTGTCGCCTGCCAGCATGGATTCAGGAGATGCGAAAAACTTGTCGATGAGGTCTTTCGGCACGTATTTCTGGAAAATCTGCCTGATGCGCTGTTCTTTTTTCTGCGCCAGCACAGCCTCAAACGCATGGCGTTTTATCTCATGATACGCATGCTCAAGCCCGGTGATCATCATATTGAAGGTTCCGGCGAGATTTCCGGTCTCGTCCCTGTATTCAACAGACACCCGTCCGCTCATGTCTCCTTTCGTAATGATGGCGTTCATGGCGCGGGTCAACTTTGACAGCGGACTCGTCAGCATGCTTGAAAGCAGAATGAGCAACGCGACGGCGAGAACCGAAGATGCGGCGGTAATAACGGCAGTTTGCAATTTTATGCTGTTTATATCATGGTAAAAGACGGCTTTCTCTTCGCTCGTCACGACATGCCACCTGAAAGGGGGAAAGTAAAACGCCTTGAACACCCGCTCAACGCCGCCTATTATCGCGGTCATTATCCCGCGATTTTCTTCGCCAAGCAGCCGCAACAGCTCCTCCTTCTCGTTGCCGGACAGGGAAACGGCGGAGGTCCCCATTACAACGGCGCCGGTCGCGTCAACGGCGAAGATTTTTTCAGTCGCCGGCATATCCGCCGGTTCGCTTGTAATAATGCTTTGGGCGTAGAGTTCCACAGCTTTCTGCGCAGCCTCGTCCATGTCGGCTCTGCCGGCGTAGTTGTTTTCCACCAATAGCGCCCATTGGCTTTCCGCATACCGCTGTAGAACCGCGGACTTATAGCTCAGGAAGCGTTCCGCGCCGCGGCCGATGTCATTTGCCGCGGAAAAGTACGACGCAAGCCCGGCTAAAAGCAATGGCGTTATGATGAGGGGAAGCGCGGTTAATATAATTTTCGCTCGAATTTTCATAATCTGAATTTGTCCGTCAAAGAAAAAACGTTTGCCGTCTTTTGCGGTATCCCGGCGGGCGGCGGAACGTATTAAAGCGATCCTAATTTTCATACTACCAGATTGCGGACGCATTGTCAATAGTTCTCTTTTTGAAGCGTCTGCCAACCGCCTTGAATGGCCGCCCTCAATTGGTTCGACATCTCCGCATTCACATGCCATAAACGGCTGTCAATAAGATGCGGTTGAAAAGCGGGTTCTTTTGTTGTCACCACAATTGAAGTGTCCGCCGCGCTTTTTGTTGCAACTAAAACACCCTTTTGACGCCTGTTTGCGCGCCTCTAACCTTGAAATTTCATCTCTTTTTCACTACAATACGCGCGTGATCAAAATATATGCGCTTGTAGGGGAGAGCGGCACCGGCAAGAGTTATCAGGCGAAACTCGTCGCCCAGAAATATCACATTGACCTCGTTATTGACGACGGGCTTCTCATCAAAGACAACCACATTCTGGCGGGGCGTTCCGCAAAGCAGGAAAACAGTTTCCTTGCGGCGGTGAAGGTCGCGCTTTTTGACGACAAGGCGCACCGCGATGATGTAGCCAAAAAATTGCTGATAGAGAAATCACGGAAAATCCTCATTATTGGCACGTCTGAAAAAATGGTGAACAAGATAGCGATGCGGCTCCAACTTCCGCCTGTCAAAAAAATCATCAGGATAGAAGACGTATCCTCACAGGCGGACATTGAAAATGCCATCAGGATACGGCGCATTGAGGGAAAACACATTATTCCGGCGCCTGGCGTGGAAGTCAGGCGGAATTATCCGCATATTTTTTATGAAACGGTAAACACGTTTGAACAAAAAAAGATATCCGACACCATAGGCGCCATTCCAAAAATACACGAAAAGTCGTTGGTGAAGCCTTCGTATTCAAAGCCCAACAAAATTCCCATTTCGGACGAAGCGTTAGGCGAAATGGTTGTCAATTGCGTTGATGAATACAATTCGAATATTCGGATAAAAAAAATCACGGTGAAAGAAGGCAAGGAAGGCTATCATCTCATCATCACTATTGACGTGCCGTATGAAATACAGTTGAGCAGCAATATGTACGCGATGAAGCAATACACCATAGACAACATCGAGCGGTTCACCGGCATCCTCATTGAGGAAGTGAATATTATCATTGACAAGATCATTAATAGCGTCGAATAAGACGAATGGAGCGGTCTTCAAAACGGGCGTTCATGGAAACAACGGTTGATTTATAAGACAAAAGACTGTACAATACACTATAGAAAAGGAGTTTTATATGACGGAAAAATGCGAGTATGATTTTACTATTGAAGAATTAGGAAAACGAAATATTAAATCGCCCATCATCATGTCGAAGGAGCGGGGCGATCAACTCGTTAATTACGTTACCGATGATCAGTTTATTCTGTTGGATCCGACAGTAAAACTCGGAACCCAACCAACCTTGAAACGGAGTCAGGCGCTTGAGGTGGCGGGACCGCGGGAAATGCTCTATTTTCAGGCTTCCCATGTTCATGCGGGAATCGTGAGTTGCGGAGGCTTGTGCCCCGGCATTAACGACGTAATACGCGCCATTGTTCGGTGTTTGTGGGAGCGCTACGGCGTACGCCGCATCAGCGGCATCCGGTATGGGTATAAAGGCTTCCTGCCGGAATATTCCTATGCGCCTCGCGCTCTGAATCCGGACTCTGTTGACAACATCCACAAGATTGGCGGCACCTACCTTGGAAGCGCGCGTGGCGGAGGCAAAGAGGTTGGCAAGATCGTAGACGCTATGGAGCAGATGAACCTCAATATGCTTTTCACCATCGGCGGGGATGGGACCCAGCGCGGCTCCCTCGAAATAGCCGAAGAGATCGAGCGGCGCAAGCTCAAAATAGCGATGATCGGCATTCCAAAAACCGTTGACAATGATTTCGCTTTTATCCAGAAATCCTTTGGCTTTGACACCGCCGTAGCCAAGGCGGTTGACGTTCTTGCGTCCGCTCACATGGAGGCGAGTTCCCAGATCAACGGCATTGGACTGGTAAAACTCATGGGGCGGGAATCCGGCTTTATCGCGGCTCACACGGCTCTCGCAAGCCACGAGGTCAACTTTGTTCTCATTCCCGAAGTCCCCTTTAACCTTGAAGGGTACAACGGATTCTTCCACCATCTTGAGGAACGGATCAAAAACCGGAAACACGCCGTCATTATCGTTGCGGAAGGCGCCCTTCAAGATCAGCTTGCGTCCGGTGAAAAAGATGCGGGCGGCAATCTCAAGTTCGGCGATGTCGGCGCCTATCTCCGCGACCGCATCGAGAAGCACTTCAAAGCTATCAAAGTGGAAATCAATCTCAAATACATTGACCCCAGCTACATCATCCGCTCGGCGCCCGCTTCTCCCATTGACTCCGTGTACTGCGAACGACTCGGCAATGCGGCCGGACACGCGGCAATGGCTGGCAAAACCAAGGTTATCATCGGTCTTGTAAACAACGAATTCGTTCATATCCCGATGAAAGCTGTCATTTCTCACCGTAAGCACGTTGATCCGGAGGGTAGCCTCTGGCGCGACACGCTTGATGCGACGCACCAGCCCACGCTCATGGTGAACCAATTTGACTAAGCCGGGGACGGCGGTCGTCCGCTTCTTGACCATCCCACAGATGTATGCGCGCTTATGAGAATACTTGGGTAATGCTCCAAAGCCAGTTGTTTATGAATAGAGACAATTCGTATGCAAATGTTTTTTATGCGTGAGGAGGCGTGAAAAGCCGCCGTTTGAAACGCTTGGCGGGTCTTGCCTCCTTGTGCTATACTGGAAAGCGTGAGGAGGCAAACTGATGTACGGAACTACGCCTATAAAGCTGTTTTTTGTTCTTGAGTTGGCTGGGGAATCGATCAATTTTCTGAAACCGCCGGAAGGTTTTGTACCGCGGCGATAGTGAAAATCCGGGCAAAGGGCGCGCGCGACCGCCTATGGTTGCTCCTCATATATGTTATCCGTTTATAACGGCGTCATATTTTTTGCTTTCTTCTTCCAATAATTTTATGTCGCCTCTTTGTTTTTCAATTTCTAATTCCAGAATTTCTTTTTGCAATTCCATTTCTTTTATTTTATTCTCTTGAGTTTTTTCCCTGTATGAAAGGCTAATCGCCAAGATCGGTATAGACAACGCGACAAATGGTATCAATGCCCTTATAATTTCCATATAATATCCTCCTTTTGAACAGACGGCGAGGAAAAAACGCCGCGCCATTACATTTTTGACAGCAACTTCCTGCTTGCCAGCGTTCCCGCAAGTTGCACCGCCTCGACCAAAAGGAGGATGACGATGACTGCGGCTGCCATTATGCCGGTGCGGAAGCGGTAGTAACCGTAGTTGATTGCCAAGGCGCCGAGTCCGCCGCCACCGATTGCGCCCGCCATCGCCGAATATCCTATGAGATTGATGATGGTAAGGGCGAGTCCTGAAACAAGCGCGGGCATGGCTTCCGGTATAAGGACTTTTCTGATGATTTGGAAGTTGGTTGATCCCATCGCTATCGCCGCGGTTACAATGCCGGCGTCCACCTCCGAGAGGGCGGCTTCCACAAGGCGGGCGACAAAGGGCGCGGCGGCTATTGAGAGCGGCACGATCACCGCAGTCGGACCTATGCTGGTGCCTACGATGAAACGGGTGAGCGGGATGAGCGCTATCATCAGGATAAGAAATGGAAAGGAGCGAAGCGCATTGACAACCCGCGAGACAACCGCATAGGCCGCCCGACGGGGTCTCAAGCCCACAGGCGAAGCGCTGTACAGAAACGCCCCAAGCGGCAACCCCATAAGGCATGCGAAAAACGTGGACGCGAATGTCATATATATGGTTTCACACGTGGGCTTGGGCAAAAGCCGCAGAACATTCATCATTTCGTCAGACATCGACAAGCTCCTTCGCCGCTTGTGTCTTGGGGTTGTTGAACACCGCGTCAACAGCGCCCTGTTCAACTATTTCCCCATTCTCAAGCACCGCGACTTGCTCGCATACGTCCCGTATCACGGACATTTGGTGCGTAATCAACACCACCGTAATCTTGAGCTTTTCGCGCAGGGCTTTTATTAGGCTTAAAACAGAACGGGTGGTCTGCGGATCGAGGGCGCTTGTGGCTTCGTCGCAGAAAAGCACATCGGGATTCGCGGCTAAAGCGCGGGCAATAGCCACCCGCTGTTTCTGCCCGCCTGAAAGTTCCCGTATGCGGGCTTTCCGTTTGTCCTGAATATCCACCATTTCGAGCAACTCGCTCACCCTGCGCTTAATTTCTTTTTTGGGGACGCCGGCAATTTCAAGAGGATACGCTATATTCCCCTCCGCGTCACGGGAATAAAGCAGGTTGAAATTTTGAAAAATCATGCCCATATTGCGCCTGCGCTCCAGCAGCGCCTTGCCTGTTAAGATGTCAACCCGTTCGTTTCCGTAATATACGGAACCCGTATCCGGTGGTTCAAGCAGTCCCATGATTCTCAACAAGGTGGATTTGCCCGCGCCGCTTTTTCCTATAATGCCATATATGATGTTATCCGGCGCCGTAAGATCGACATCTCGCAATGCGACAACATCTCCGTATCTTTTACTGATCCTGCTCAAAACAATCACCGACTCGCGCCCTCTTTCCTATAACCGTTTTATCAGCATCTCTATAAAATTGGCTGTCGCGGCGTCATTCACGTACCGTACTTTCATACCCTCCAGATAGAGCTTTCTGGTAGCGGGGGTTTGTATACGCAACGCCGTTTCCAAGATGGAAGACACCGTATTGAGAGATTCCTTGCGAACGGAAACGGTCAAGTCATCCGCTATATTCCGCACCTTGTCCACAAATCCCGGAAAAACGGCCGCGACTTCCCGTTCATTGAGAAAACGCTCCAAATTCGAGAGCCGGTCGCGGTCGTTTTTATATACGCTGTAAGCTCTGACAAGCGACAGGTAGGCGTCCGAATTCGGCTTAATGCCGTTATAATTGTCCGTCATCGCGGCCAAATTGTACGTCAAGGTTCGCTCGCTCTCCTGCAACTTGTTGTTCTCCGTTTCAAGCTGGGTTATGCGCGCCTGCATTTGGGATGCGGCGGCGGCGCTGGCTGAGTTCTGATCCGTTGCGGCGGACGACAATTGCTGGTTCTGTTGCCGAAGCCGGGCGTTTTCTGTTTCAAGCTGGGTTATAGCGTCCTGCATTCGAGATGCAACCGTGTTTTGATTCGCCGTTGCGGCGGCTGACAATTGCTGGTTCTGTTGCCGAAGCCGGGCGTTCTCCGGTTCAAGCTGGGTTATACGCGCCTGCTTGTCCGCATCGCTTTTGCGGAGATTGGTCAGGGCCGCCTCAAGCATAATGATGCGGTTTCGCAACGCGCTTTCCGTTTGGGTCAAAAGCTCATCGGATTCGCGGCTTTGCCTGTTCACGGCGTCAAGCAACGCATTTTGGGACAATGTTTCAATGCCGGATATAAGAATGGCGGTTTCCGCCGCCGACAGCCCAAAATAACCGGCGGATTGGCGGTATGCGTTCATGGCGGCGGCGGTGTTGTTGTTGTCAGCGAAACGCTTCGCTTGCCTGATGCTGTCCACGGCATTGGCGAGATTTTTTGTATGCTGGCTTTCGAGTTGTTGACGTTCGGCGACGGCGCGTTGGTTCGCCGTTTGGAGCGCGGCTTCACGTCCGGCCGCTTGGCGGTTCGCCTCATTGAGCGCCTCCTGTAGTTCCGCTATGCGGGTGCTCGCCCGTTGCTGTTCCGCCTCCAAAGCGACGCGGGGAGCGGCGTCGGCGTTTTGAAGCCGTTGGTTCTCCATTTCCAACCGCGCCATTCTAGCCAGAGAAGCCGCAAGCGCAATATCAGCCGTACGCCGCGCCGATGCGCCCGGCATGTCTTGCAACGCCCGCGTCAAATTATTGGCGTCAGTCATGGCATCCCCAAACCGTCTGGACTGAAAATCGCCCTGTATTTTATTGAACATCCCCACAATCAAGGCTTCTTCGTTCGCATCGCGCATCTGAGTCTCTCTCATGCGCTGCATGTCGGACAGCGCCTGCTCCAGCTCTTGCCGTACCGCCGCGTTAGTCTCCTGCAACTGAAGATAAAATTGCTGTTGCCGTTGAATTTCGGTTTGCACGAGCCGGCGTTCATCATTTAACGCCCGTATGCTGTTATGATATTGGCTCTCTCTTTCCTCGAAGTCTTTTGCTATTGCGTTCCGTTCTTCGGCAAGCTGTCCCCGGTATCGCTCCATGCGCTCCCGCTCGAAATTTCTCAGCCTTTCGTTTATTTCGCTTCCACTCAAGCCTTGGACGGCAAGACGCGCCTGCTCGTCTTCGCGGTCTTTGCGCAACTGCTCAAGGAATGCGGCTTCTCTTAATTCCAACTGCGCGTCAAAATCCGCCAGTTCCCGTTGCCGCTGCAATTCAAGGGCGCTTAACTCCTGGCGCACGGAGGCGATCTCCCGTTCTTTACCGGAAATGATGTTCTCTGAATCCTCCCGCAACTGGTTGATGAGTTCCCCTTCTACAGAAGAAAAGGCGCGGCCTCGCCCGATGCCTCTTTCCTGCTGGTTAAAATAATGCATGAGAAAAAAGAGAACAATGGCGGCTGCGCCGAAAAGCGCGAGATTCACGACAATAGGGAACGCCATTTCTTTTTTAAGAGGCTTCCCCATATCGTCTTTCAGGATAATGCGGTTCTTCAGGGCAAGTTCCGCAATCTGGGCTTCTATTTCTTTTGTATCATCAACGCTGATGCCGGCGTTAGGCGCGGATATTTCTCCAGCGGCGTCTTTTTGAACGCCTCTAACATCTCGCTCTGCTTGAGAGGTCTTTTGAAACAGCCCTTCTTGAGATACAGTCGCTTCTGCCATAGAAATAGTATATATATTTTTATCGTTTAATGCAAGCGGGAGCGTCCGGCATACGACGCTTTCTTATCTGTCGCCTCTACGAGGCGGCGCGCCTGCCGGCGCGTTAAAAAACGCTTTCAGCATGGATTTTCAATGCGCCCCTGATACAGAATCTTCGGGTACACCGTAATGCCCAGTTTTTTCTCAAGAAGGGAAAAACGGCGCAGCTCTTCCTCATTGCCGATGGTAACCATACAGCCGCGCTTGCCCGCGCGCGCGGTTCTGCCCGCCCGGTGGATATACGCATCCGCTTCAAACGGCGCGTCAAGAGCCACGCAATAGTTGATGTCAGGAATATCAAGCCCCCTTGCCGCCAAATCGCTTGACACAAGGACGCTCAACGTTCCCCGCCTGAAATTGTCCATCGCCCGGCGCCGCGCCTGCTTGTCCATGCCGCTTGCAAGCCCGCCGGCGCTTATCCCGTGATGTTGCAGTTGCGCGACGATGTTTCCCACCTGTCCCGCGCGTGAAGTGAAAACAAGGCATTTCTTCCGGCGGGACGCCGCGCTGCGGACTACGCCGGCGGCGTTCAGGAATGAACAAAGGCAGCTCAACTTTTTCCTGTTTTCACTGAAAAAAGCCCAATGGGTTGTCATTTCCCGCAAGATTTCCTGCTCTTCGGTTTCAATGTATGCCATTTCCCCGAATTCTCCGAATCCCCCGAACAACGCGCGCAACTGTTCCCGCGTTTTCTCCGGCATGGTGGCTGAACAGGCTATGACCTGCGGAAGCGCGCGCATCCGGCCGACGAGTTCTCTGGTTTCGTCAATAGTTTCATTGGCGACGAGCCGGTCAGCTTCATCAAGCGCCAAAACGCCGCGCGCCGCGCCCAGCTTGAGCTTGCCCATGCGTACAAGCTGTAGGATGCGGGCGCTGTTCCCCACGATGACCGCCGGCTTTTCTTTTCTGAGCGTCTCGATCTGCCTTGTTATATTCGCTGATCCGATGAGGAGCCCCGCGCGGGGCGGGGGAGGCGATTGGCGCTCCCCCGGAGAATCCCGCAACAGGAAATCCGCCTCCTGTTTGAGTTGCGAGCATAGCTCCAATGTCGGCGCAAGGATGAGAATATGCGGAAAGGAGACGGCTTCCTTAGCCGCAATCGCCGCGCGCAGGTTTTCAAAAAGCGGAAGCAGATAGGCGAAGGTCTTGCCCGTGCCGGTGGCGGAGCGGAACAGAACGTTTTCCTTGTTGCGGATACGGGGAATCACGAGCCTTTGTATAGCGGTGGGACTGTTGATATTCCGTTGCGAGAGTTTCTCAACAAAAAAAGGGCTTATGCCCATATCTGAAAAACGTGTTTTTATTTCCATATTTTCTTCCATATTTATTTCCATAATATGAGCGTCAGTGCGCCTAGTACGCCGGTGTAAACGGCGAAACCCCAGAGCCGGCGCTCTCTCACCAGTTTGAGCATGAGCTTTACGGCGAAAAATCCCACAACCGCCGCAGTCAGCGTTCCGGCGGCAAGCGGCGCCGCGGCGGCGCCCGCCTCCGCCTTGCCGGACGCCAAATCTATGACTTGCAGCGACAAGGCGCCCAGAATTGCCGGTATGGACAGAAGAAACGAGAAACGCGCCGCGACATCCCTGTCGATTCTGCGGGACAAGGCGCCCGAAAGCGTAGCGCCTGAGCGGGAGACGCCCGGAATAATGGCGACCGCCTGCAAACAGCCGATAATGACCGCATCCACGACGCGTATACGCTTCCGCGCCCGCTCCTGTTTTCTTGAAAGCGCTTCGGCGGCGGCAAGCAGCGCCGAGGTGATGAGGAACGCGGCGCCGAGAAACGGCATGCCGAAAATCAAGCCTGACGCAAAAACGGCTTCTATCCTGTCTTTGAAAAACAACGCCGCAGTTGCTGCGGGTATGGTTGCGATGATGAGTCGCCCAACGAGCGGTTGTATGGGTTTTTTCAGAAGCGCCCAAATGTCTTTCCATAAAACAACGGCCACAGCCGCCGCTGTTCCCGCGTGAACCATAGTGTCGAAAAGCAGGGCGCCCTGAATCCCGTTTCCAGACACGCCGAATATTTTTTGCAAAAGCGCCAGATGCCCGGAACTGCTTACCGGTAAAAACTCGGTGAGACCCTGTACCGCGCCAAGGATGACGGCTTCAATAATACGCATGGCGAGGAGTATAGCATACAAGCGGATCGCAAAACAATCAGGGTTTGCCGGATCGTTGCGGGGCTTAAATGCGCTAGAGGGACCCCTAGAAAAACAACAGCCTCTTCGAAACGCCCGCCTTGCCCGGCGCCGCAGCCGGCAATTGTTCCCTCCCATCCCTCCCGCGCCCGCCACGCGGTTGTCTTCCGCGCATGCGGAAAGAAAGCCGTCCCAATTATCCATTGCCGCCATATCATACCCGCTGCATGCGTCCAGAACTCGTCTGTTTCAAGGCGATCATATTAAGCGCGTTTAAGGCCGCGCCGACGCTTGTTACGAGCGGCGTCCCGATGTCCCGTATGCCAATTCCCCTGACAAACATGATGTTTATCGCGCGTTTAACCCATGGAAAAATTTTTTAAAAATAATATTTGACTTATGAAAGATGTATAGTATAATGATATTGGTGGAAATTACCGATGTTCTTGAACGCTTCTTTGTGTTTCTGTTGTCACTGCCCCTTTGTCATGTTTTGTAGATCGCCACCAAAATATTTGTACAAACGTAAAAATGTGATGTTTATGGAAGAATACTATAAGAGTATGGATGGGGGCATAGCCGGTGTATGCGGTGATTGTCTTTTGGCGCGCCAGAAAAGCGACGGCGGCCGGCTTATCGGAATTAGCGGGCGGGGCGGCAGTCTATGACCAAATCGCCATATTTTTTGCCGGCGGGGAATTAGATGGGAAATTCCTGAAATTTATGGAGGGTTAGTTATGAAAAAACACATGAAAAAATGGGGCTTGTCAGCGTGTATATGTATGAGCTGTATAGCCGTATTCGCCGCATGCGAAATGGGTATGGGAGACACGGTTGATCTTACGGCGCCTGAGCTGACGCTTGATGCGCTTATACTGGAAAATGGCGAAACTGTCGATCTGTCCGAAACCTCCGGCTCCCTGTATGTCAGCGCGGCTTTTACAATAAAAGGTACGGCGCGGGATGACAAGGCGCTGGATCGCATTGTTGTGGAGGAGTTGTCGCGCGACGGAAGCGTCCGGCCTAACGAGAGCCGCGCCGTTGAAGAAGCCGATTTAAAGCCGGTCTTGCTGTCCGGCGTACAAACCGCTTCGTGGGAGGCGAATGTCAGTTTGGTGGAGGAGGGGGAGCGGGTGTTCCGTTTCATCTTGTACGATAAAAGTCAAAACAGCAGCCCTGAAACATCGGTGAAATACATAACGCTTATTGTTGATAAAACGCCTCCGGCGGTCGAGCAGGTTGAGATTGACCGGAAAAACGGCGTTCTGTATCCTCTTAAAGAAAAAGACGCGTTGCAAGCGCTTGATCCGCGCGTTTATACCAATGTCAATATGTTTCAAAACGAATCTTTCACATTGAAGGCTAATATAAAAGAAGATTACGCCGTTTCATCCGTTGTCTTGACCCTCTACGGCGATAATGACGAAAAGATCATCGAAAACATGCCCAAAACCGGCGGCTCGAATTTCACCGCCGAATGGCTCATTGACCATGAGCTTCTTACGCGGGATCACCCCGAATATGCGACAGGCCGGCATTACCTGCGCGTTGAGATAATCAGCAGGGATGAGAAAGGCAATGAAAACGTCGCCCCGTTCCCCTACCTCTGTTGGTATCCAGAATCGGATGTTCCGCATATTGAGGCGGACAACAGTTCCGGCGAGACGAACATCACGGGACCAATGGGTATGGCCGTGTCTATAACCGTGTTTGATGACGACAGTCTGGGAGCGGTATACGCCAAGATGTGGACGCTTGCCGAATGGGATGCGATGAGCGGCGCGGATGACAATGCGAAGGTGGATGCGGTGAAAGAAACCGCGTTTAGCGCCAATTACATTGCCAATGATAAAATAGGACTGTTGTCAAAGACCTCCGTTTTGATATCTGGATCGGAATCGAACATGAAATTGGTTGTCGCGGTACGTGACAAAACCGCTGATGGGGGGGGGGGGGGGTCTCTCGCCGCAAAGGTGTGGACAGTCAGCTATACCAGCAATGACAGACCCGCTATTGTTATCGAAAGCCCAAGTGAAGGCGCGATCCCTTCGGCCGACGCAGACGCATCTTTTACCATAACAGGCTACACGCTGGATTCTGTAGGCGCGGACAATGTACGGATTGCGTGGATACCAGGCAATGATGCGGACCGTATTGACGACGCTATCGCCGCGCTGGGAGTGTCCCCTCCGCCCTCCTTGTCCAATGGCATAAAACTGTGGGATATCGCAGGCGGAATGACGGACGACGGGGTGTTTGACGGTTTTAAGAAAAAAAAGTTCAGCAAAACTTTTAATCTCCTTTCTGATTTCAATGGCGAGGGCCGCAACACAAAGTTGTTTGTATTCTGGGCTGCAAGAACCGGCGGAGCGAGCGGCGTCACCAGAACCTTCCGGTTGAGCGGCAATGATGAAAGACCCCAGATTGAAATCTTGAAGCCTGACGACATACACGATAGTTCAAAAAGCGATCTGACGTTTCGGTTTGCCGTAACCGGCGGCATAGGAACGCTCACGAAGACGATTGCGGAGGTTGACGGCGCCGCCGTTATTGCGGACATCGCCGGCGACGCCAGCATAACGTGGGACAACGGCGCGTGGACATATACGATTGCCAAAAACGCTTTGACTGGGAAAGAGCGCGCCAAATACGAGGTCGCCGTAACTGACGGGCTTGGCAACACCAACAAGACGCGAAGGACGGTGGTGTTTTCATCGTTGCCGGCGTTAAGCGGGATATCTTCAACTCTGCCGAATAACAGCACGGCGAAGATAGGCGACGAAATTCTTCTTACAGCCGAATTCACCCAGGCTGTCACTGTAACTGGAAATCCACGGCTTCGTTTCCGCTTTGACAGCAATGTCACAGCCGCGTCAGGCGACGGCGGTTGGAAATACGCGGCGTATAAAGACGGATCCGGCGCGTCCACACTGACGTTCGCGTACACCGTGCAAAAGGGCGACACATCGGACAAACTGCACACCGGACGCGCGCCCATTGATATCTCCGCCGGAACCATCAGCGCCCTGTTGCCGGGCGTTGATTCCACGCCGGCATGGGGCAACGCATCGAATTCGCTTGAATCAAAGAAAACGCTGAAAATCGACGGCGTTCCGCCTGGGATTACGAAACTTGAGGCAAGCGGGAAAGCAAGCGGCTGGTATACGACCGGAGAGACGATCACGCTTGCCATGTCTGTTAATGACAGTGTGCGGGTGAACGGCGTTCCCGTGTTGAAGCTTAATGCGGGCGACGCGTCTTACTCATATACCGGTACTGGCGTGGTGTATTTCACTTATACGGCTGGGAAGAGCGGCAACGTCCCCAGCGTCGCCGTTACGGGTCTTGAGTTTCCCGGCGGCGCCGGCATTACGGATTACGCGGGAAACCCTCTTGAAGGGATCGCGGCGATTGCCGGCGACGTGTCGCCGGCGACGGGCATTGATACGGCGCCGCCGTCCGCTCCCACGGTAAAAGCGACGTCTAAAAATGGCGTTGCCGTGAATGAGGCGCTTGTTTCGGGAAATTACAAATCGCTTGAGTTTAAGGTCGAAGCGCCGGCGGACGCCGGCAGCCCGCTTGCCGTAACGTACTCTCTGGACGGCGGCATGAACTGGAACAACCCGAACGGAACCATATCATTGCCGAGCGGCGCGTATGATATTGTCGCGCGAGCGACTGACGCGGCGGGAAATGGGTCGGCCCTTCCCAACCCGGTTGCGGTGGAAGTGAACGGCGTGTTTCCCACTCTTGCGGCTGTTACGTGTGACAAGCCGCCCGGCTCGTATCCCAAAGGCGCGGCGCTCACGTTCAGGCTGATTTTTGAAGGCAAAGTGTACAGCCCGTCCGCATCCGCGCATATCACGATTGGAGGAACGGAGACCGGCGATTCGTCCGGCATTACCGTGTACGTTGCCGCTGTCGCCAAAAGCGCCGCCGCGAATACGCTTGATTTCGTATATACAGCGGGCGCGGCTCACACGATGACCGGTATTGCCGTAACGGCGGTTAATTTAAATGGCGTGTATGATCTTTACGAGAATTCGCCTCCCTCTTCTCTGGCCGCCTCCTTTCCTGTCGCTACGCAGCGCAATGTATACGGCAAGATTCCAGAAGTAACGAAATTTGAAGTTATGAATGGGAGCGGAAGCTGGCAGGATGCCACACAGAACGGGTTGTACGGTATCGGTTCCAGCGGCAACCGGCAAATCAGGCTGACATACACCACTTCGGTGAAGGATCATAGCGAAGTCGGCGCGGAAGCCGGCGTGATAACGATCCGCCCCGCGTCCGGCTGGCGCATCCCGCCGGTCGTCACGCAAGCCGAATTTGAGGCGATCAGCAATTACACGGCGCTGTTGGATGATACGCAGGGTTACAAAAAGACAACGCATGGGTTGCGAGAAGTTAGCGGCTGCTATGCGCCGGACACCGCCACAAAATATGCGCTTGCGTTTGATAAAGGGCTGGATGACGGTGCGCTCCGCGCTCAGTTTGAGGCCGCGAAGTACCGGTGGCAGGAGATAGATGTTACGAAGGTTTCGATAACCACAAACGCCGTTGTCGTCGCGCTGCCGGATGATCTCGCGCCCGGGGTGAAGTGGACGGTTTCTGTGAGCGCGGGCGCGTTCAGCGACGCGGCGGGCAACACCACAGATGCGCTTGCGGCTGATGGTTACTCGTTCTGGTCAGCGGGGCTTTCGCCGCCTGTGGTGCGGGTGGACCGCACATCCCATGACGCGACGAGCGTTGCGCCTGCTCTGACCACACGGGTGCGCATAGACAGCGAAACGCCCGGCGCGAACATTATGTATGGCGTTAAACAGGGCGCCGTTAACAATGCTTTCTCCGGGTGGAACGGACTAGGCGCCTCAGTAAGTCCGGCTTCCCCGGATACGACCAATAGTGACATTGGGACAAGCGTGTTGCAGGGCGTATCGGCGTCCACCTCTTACACCGGCGCCTTTTACGTGGGAAGCGCCGCGTCCAATTACTATGAGTCCCGCAAGGACTACGTAAAAGCGGAGGCAGTCAGTTCTTCGGACAACGCCGCCTTGACTGGCGCGGTCGCCGGATATGAAGGCGTGTTCCGTTCCGTGGTGATGATACAGAAGGTTAAGCCTGAAGGCGGGGGAAAATTTAAGGCGGTCGCTATGATGGGATCGGATGTCGAAATGTCCGTCCCGACCATTTCCGGCTTCCCGCTTATGGATCAGACTCCGTACCGTGAGTACATGAGACAAATGTACATGGTTGATCGAGACGCCAGTTACATCTGGAATAACGCCAGTACAAACGGAGGAACGCGGTTCGCGTGGGTGAGTTGGGAAATAGTCAGCGAGTGGTCTATGCGGACTGCTGGATATGCGCTGGACGCTGAGAATCGGATAGCCGTTGAGAATACGGGACCGGTCGACGGCGAAGACTGGTACGGAAACAAGTTGCAGCACAAGTGGTATAGATGCGCATACGGCAATACTACGTATATTGACGAGTTGGACTATTGGAGCTAGGGGAGGCTTTGAAAACGATGAAAAAACTTGACGTTGCGACAATTATTGTTGTTTTTTGTATATTTTGCGGTGTACATGGATCGCTGATCTCATGCAAGGAATTCGGGTTGGGGCCGGCGGTTGACATGACAGGCCCCACGCTTGAGATTTCAAGCCCAAACTATATGGATAATGTGCGCTCATCGGTGGTTATAGCCGGTTCCGCGCAGGACGCTGAAAGCGAGATAGGGGAGATAACCGTTATACTGACGCAGGCGCAAAGAGAGTGGCGGGCGGTCAACGGAGCGTGGCGGAAGCGGGATAATCCGCAGGCGCCGTGGGAGTCCGTGCCGGCGTCTGAGGGGACGTTCTGGAAGAAGAGCGGCGCATTTCGGGTTGACTGGTCGCTTGAGATGGATTTGTCCGGTCTGCCCGAACAGGAGTATACGATTAAAGCCTCGGCGAGGGATAGTTTTTATAATAGCGAAACTCAATCATCCCAATCCCGCGTTGTTATTTATGACAATACGCCGCCCATTATCACGGTGTTAAGTCCAGTACTGACGACAGGCGGCGATAGCAATCTGTTCGAGGAAGTGAAGGATGCGCTTGACGGGAAACTGCCCAGAGACATCACGTGGCTTTCTGAGCTTTTGAACGATGACTTTGAATTCAGATGGCAGATTAGCGACGATGTTTCGGTAAAAGATATTGAAATTCAACTCGCCGATAAGGACGGCGTTGTTTATTACGAATCAACCCAATTTGATATTCCCCGCAATGGCAGCGTCGCCATTCCCAAAGACAAGATATATGATAGAGAAACCCAGCCTGATGATTCCCCCGTTCCTTTGGCGGCGCGCGAATATTTGCAGATTCTCACAAAGAGTTTTGACCGCGCCGGAAACTACGAATGGAAGCGGAACGGCTGGGTGGTGTGGGATCCCGAATCCGACAAACCATGGTCAACGCCGCCGCAGGAATTCGGCGAAACCGAGGATGCGGAACAGGAAGTGATCGCCGCAGGCACGAGTTTTCTGGGGCAGGCGTACGATGATGACGGCGTGAAAAGCGTCACCCTTTACCTGTACAAGAAGGGCGATTCCTCTCCCGAAAGCGGCTATCCCATAACCATAAATGCGGATGACACGCCGGTTTCTTTCCAGTGGTCGTTTGTACCGCCAAGTGTCGAGGCGCATTACAGGCTGGAATCAACGGTTGCCGATAAAAACGGCGTCTCCGGCGATACGCAACGCGCGTATTTCCGTACGCGCATACTTGGCGACCCGCCGGAAGCCGTTTTGCAGACTCCCGGCAGCGATGATCCGCTTATTGGCGATAAAAACGGCGGCATCGCCTTTACCGGCTATGTTACCGACAATTCAGCCGTTGTATGCGCGTATATCGCGTGGATACATCCCGATAATCCGCTGACAAACCGCGCCTTTAAGAACGCGGGATACAAAGGATGGACGCTGGCGAAAACCGCGTTGTCCGGCTCCTCTCCCTATGTTGACACGGACTCGTCCAACAGCAAGGTATGGGCGCTGCCCTATGGAGCGGCTGCCGATGGCGGCAAGGGCAAGAAGTACGATTTCTCACTGACCCTAAACCGGTGGACGGACTTGGCGGCCGGCGGCGCGGGCGCTTTTTCAACCCAGACCTTTGTCACCTATGTGGAAGATGACGCCGGCGGCATTGCCGTGAGCGAATGGACCACGGGGCGGGACATTGACGCGCCGGAGGTCGCCATACAAAAGGTGCGGGTGAACGACGGCGAATGGCAAGCCATTACGGACAGCCTTCTCCTGCCCGCGCTCGGCGACAGCGATACGCTCACCCTGCAAGGCGTGTGGTCGGATAATTCGGTCGCGGTGTGGGAAGATCCTCTGAAGATAAAGGATTTCAAGGCGACGTGGAACGGGATTGAATTCCCCATCGCGTCTCACCTTTATAATGCGGGAACGGTTTCCTGGACAAGCGCGGCGGTAACGGCGGACAAAAGCGCCGGATCGCTCAAGATCAAAGACAGTCCGGCGGCGAACATCCGGGCGGAAATCATCGATCTTGCGGGCAACCGTGCGGTAACGGACGAATCGTTCATGGTGGAAACCGATGTTCCGCAGATAGCGCGAATCTCAAGCTCCAATGAAAGCGGCGCGTACAACCAAGGCAAGACCATCACTGTTACGCTTGAGTTTAACAAGAGCGTAACATGGGCGGGAGCGGATCCTTCCCTCGTCCTGACCGACACCAACAATGCGTCGCTGGAGTTTGCGGCGCCGTACACAAGCGGCAAAGGCGCTTCCAAAATCAACTTCGCATACATAGTCGGCGCAAGCGTGAACACCTCAGGAAGATTGGACGTAAAAAAGATAAACACGCCGTCTGAGATTGCCTCCAACGCAAAGCCCGCTCTTATAACTCTGCCGTCCCAGTTGAATTCCCTTGCGGGCGGAAAAAACATCGTCCTCGACACTACGGCGCCCACGATCACGAGTGTAAACGCGATAACAAGCGCGGGTGCGTATCCGGCGGGGCGTACGCTGTACTTTACGGTTACAGCCAGCGAAAGCGTTACGGTGAGCGGCGTCCCTGTCCTGAAGTTCAACAACAATCAGCAGAGCGGTAGCGTTCAACAAACTGCGGGCAATACGTTGCTGTTCAGCCTGACCACCGCGCAGGGAAAGGACACGCCGGCGTTGAAAGTGACTGAATTTTCGGCCGGAACCGGAGACATTGCGGATGATGCGGGCAACAAACTTGCCATTTCGCTTCCGAATGCAGGCATGTCCGGGTCGTCTCCGTCTCCGGTTATCGCCATTGACACGGATCCGCCGTCCGCGCCCGCGATAACAGGCGTCACCGCTAACGCGGTGTATTTTGACCGCAACCACTCATTTGCCATAACCGGACTTGAAAGTGATGGAAAGGCTGAATATACGGTGAATAATGGAAATACGTGGAACGCCTACAGCGCATCCGTTTCACTCTCGATGAACGGGACATACCAGATAAAGGTGCGGCAGACCGACAAGGCGGGCAACCTTTCGCAGGAGAGCGCCCTCTATGCCGTAACGGTGGACGCGGGCAAGCTGCTGACCAAGATCAGTTCGCCGCAGAGTGACGGCGTCTATAAAGAGGGAGAGACGATTGAGATTGATGTGTACACGCGGAAGTCTATTGCTATATCGAACACGAATAGTCCGTACCTTACATTGAACATTGAAAACAACAGCGTTACGAAAAAAATAACCGGCGCGACGAATGTAGGCGGCGCCGGGACGCAGTGGCGGTTCACCTATGTGATTGCGGCGGGAGACGCTTTTATTAACAAGGAGAGCGCTTTGCGCGTCGCCGCCATTTCCGCCGGCGGCGCGTCCGTTACTATAAGCGGAGCTGATGTAACCGCCGATTTCCAGACTTTAACGGACATTGACAGCGCCATGCGTCTTGAGAACCAGAAAAAGATACGCGTATTAACCGGCGCTCCGGCCATAACAAAGGCGGAGCTAAAGGCGGTTTCATCCGGCAACGAATACACGGGCGCGAAGCTGACGCTTACGTTTGACCGTCTGGTGTATAAAGGGTCGGGATCCATCGTCTTGACTCAGGATACAAATAATTATATCCCGCCGGCGGCGCTGACGCCGGCGCAGTACGCCAAAGCCGGCGGCGCTGGCGCGCTGGGATCGCACTACACCTATGGGGTGAACGGGGCGGACTCAAGCTACACGCCTGATCTGACCGGCAAATACACGCTGAATTACGACAAAAACCCCGCTGACGTTAAAACGACATTCATCAACGCGAATATGCATGTTGTCGCTATTTCCGCGTCGTCAAGCGAGGTCGCCATTACCAATGATGAAAGCGCGAATACCGGAACAGTGGTGATAACTCTAGCCGGGTCTTACGCGCCGCCAACCTTCGGCGCGGCTTACACGGTGAACATACCGGCAAACGCGTTCAAAGACGAGTTCAACACCGGCAGCGCCGCGCATAGCGGGACATATAATCTTGACGGCGTGAACAAGCCGGTTGTCAGGGTACAGAAGAAGAGGGCGGAGTTGGCGGACGGCTGGTTCACGCGACAGAATAGAGAAGAATGGTGGGTAAAAGGCGCGACCGCATCCAAGACCCTGTCTCCCGGCGACTTGGAAGGCGGGACTGGGACGTATGCCGCATGGGGCGAAACCGCGGCGTATTGGCAGACCCCGGGAACAACACTGAACGCGGGGGAAACGCCGCAGGAGAGCGACTATGACGTCAACCCGGACTGGGTAAAGGGCGCTGTCAAAGTATATGTGATAGCGCCTACTATATCAAAGGTAAAGGTAGACAGTACATATGTGCTAGGCGCGAAAGGTACCGCGAGTGATGTGTGGGGTAATTGGATAAAGGACTTAGGCGGCGACGACTTGACGTGGGGTGCAAATGAGGCAATTGATGCAAGCAAACAGTATACGGGCGTCTTTTATATTAGAATTGGCACCGGCGTTGCTTCTGACGGCGCATGGGCAAATAATCTAGCCTACTACACAGCCGAGGTCTGGGCGAAGTATGATGATGCGAAAGCGATTCATTATACGGAGCCATCCGGAGTATACAGGCAGGGTCCCTCTTATTATGCGCGGTATAACACCGGCAGTTGGCAGGCAGGCGATCCAACCGAAACCGATGGCGCCAGAGAGTATATTAAAGTAATCATTAACAGAGGGGAAAATGTTCAGGAGACCAGAGCGGTTCAGCCCCAACAAGCCTCCGTGAAGATCGACTGTCAGACTCCGGGCGCGATCATCACTTACGGAATGAGCGAAATAACGGACAGCGTGGGCATGGGCATAGCTGACAACACCCCGTCTAACAAACCGTGGATAACTACGTTTGCCGGCGGCAATGCCGCCGTGATACGGCTGGGATTGCCCGATCATAGTATGGGCGATCCGTCTAACCCTTCCAGCGCCTCGCAGTCTTACAGTATCGGCTCTACTGTCCTCAATCTCGGTCAAGCGGACTACAACGCGCTCAAAGTCAAGCTGATCGTGAAGGCGGCAAAGGACGGCGCGGCGGCCTATGCGTATGAAAGCGCGAACAAGACTGTTGTGGAGTTTCGCTTCACCTCGGCAGACGGCTCCGGCGATTACGCTGGCGGCGACGGGCGCGACATTGGGCAAGATGAGAAACTCTGGATACAGGGAGGGGACTCCCCGTCCGGCCCGTCCGGCATACCGGGCTATCCCCTTTCATGGGACAACACGAAAACCGGCTTGAACCTTATGACCGGCGCAAATGAATCCACCCCAGCCGCTACAACATGGCGCTGGGTGTCGTGGGAAATCAGCGCGACAACCTACATAGGATTCGCCGCCGGCGGCGTGGACAACGACACTAAGAATGGAGATGGCCCCGCTTCCTACAGCGTGTCCATTGAAGGCTGGTCCCCGTACAAAGAGGCGTACGCGCTCTATCCGGGTGAAAAGCGTGTTCTCCGCAGCGACCGCTGCGGACGCGGCGGCAGCGTCTATATCAACGGGCAAGGACGCGGGGTATTCGGCTTTACAAAGACAAAGACATCAAACCGTCCGTGAGGAAGGCGCGTCAGCCCCTGAATGGTTGCACAACCTGCGCGTGACAGGATCCTCGCCGCCTTTGGGCGGCGAGGATCGCCTTCCGTCGTCAACACGTCAAATCTTTCGGAAAAAATGAGAAATGTTGTTTTTTGAAATGTGAGGCTGTTTCAAAATCTTGAAACAGCCTCACATGACATGTCATTATCAGCGGCGTCATCTTTTCAGCGCGGCATGGGGGATCCATGTATAGACACGGTATATAATCAAGGCATGGGAATGAGGGAGGAATTGACATTCAGAACCCCGCCATAACCATATACAAACCCTTGAATAACTCCTAATGTTATTGGAAGGCGCGGGTGTACCTACCGCGCCCTGAAGGGCGGCGCAGTTCATTACGTAGGCGGCGCGGCGCGATTAGCCTTTGGCGGCGTCAACAACGTCCCTTTGCGAAAAAAAAATTTGTTTTGCGGCTTCCGCCTCTTGACATTTTTCTTCAATTGTTGTATAAAGAAACAAATCGGGGAGGAACGCCGCGAAACCGGCGTATAGACGGCGCGTCTTCCCAATGATATACCGTGTTTAGCCGCTGTAGCTCAGTTGGTAGAGCAAAGGACTGAAAATCCTTGTGTCAAGAGTTCGATTCTCTTTGGCGGCATAAAAGTAAAAAAAGCCCGTCTTTCCGTGCGTCGCGCCGTTTGTTCATGCGTCCACTGTATCCCTAGAATGCCGGGCTAATCGCCGTCCCCCCCCCCCCCCCCCCCCGGAATCCTCATTACTAATATAGATAGTCAAAATAAATTCGAAATCTTCCATGAAGGAGAATGGTATGGCGATATACCTGCTTTCGCTGTAAAACGGCTTCGAGAATTTTCCGTCAACAACAACCACCGGCAACGATATAAAGAGAGCGGCGATCTTTTCAAAATGCTTCTTCGCCTGCCCGGCGAATATATTCGTAAGCTCGCTTATAACCTCTAGAACCTCATTGTTCACCTCATCGTGAGGCGAGCCGATTAGCATATCAGCCAGCTTGAGGGCGGACGATTTGTCCATGGACAGGGCTGTCGCGCCGGTAACATCACCTGAAAATTCTATAATCGTTGAGATATCCCCCTGATTGATTAGACGGATTTCGGTGACATACGGACGTCCCGCTGTGATTTTGATGTTCATTGTAGTAAGAAACGTGCTTTCGCACTCTTTAACAAAAGGCATTATGTATTCTTTCAACATAGCTATCGCTCCTTTGGGATGGTAATAATGAAAGCTGTCCCTTTTCCCTGCTGGCTTTGTACTTTTATGGAACCATTCATCTCACGCACCTTGGTGTAGACCAGACTCAAACCCATGTCATCGGCCCCGTCCACCTCATCGGAGCTAAAGCCGCGTGTAAACATAGCCTGTATAAGAATATCTTTATTATAGGACGCTTCTTCCTTGATAAGGCGAAGGCTAAGCGCTTTTTTCCTAATGCGATCAAAGTCAACGCCATTCCCGTCATCGGTAAGCTTGATGTGAATGGCTTGATTGCTCTGGGTTATATGAAGCGCTATGGTTCCCTGTTCGGATTTTCCGGCGTTTTTTCTTTCGGCAGGGTATTCAAGTCCGTGTTGCACAGCGTTGCGGATCAACTGAACCAGCAGTTGTTTAAGCAATTTTCTGGGAATGTATTGCAAGGCGGCGCTGTCTATTTCAGCGGGAAAAAACCGCGCCTTCTTGTTAAAGTCCATAGCCTCATAATTGCACGCTCTCATAAGATATTGGATAAATATATACTCTCTATGATCTATATTGCCGGCTGAATTTCTGGAAAATATGGTTTCTATGTCTTTTACCAGCTTGTCTCTTATTTTCAGGGTCTGTTCAATTTCAATGGCAAGCGTCAGCGACGTGTCAAACGAAATGACCGGTTCCGTCCGCATCTGGTTTATAACGTCTTCTACATCATAGAGGCTTTCCGCCATGTCCTGCAATCCCAGAGAGATAGCGTCCAGCTTGATAGTGTGTATCATGGGAGCTATTATATTGATCAGGTTTCCAGAGGTAATGTCCTTCTTTCTTAAAGCTAACATAATCCGGGATAGATAACGCTCCATGCTTTCAATAAAATTATTGATCACGGGCCGCTCCAGCCGCAACACTTCAATGAAGGAACGCATGTTTTCCTGGCGTCTGCGCTCGTCCATTTTTAGCTTTTTCTTTAAAGCCATTTCAGACGTAATGTCCTCAATGGTTCCAAGAATAAAGATTTCTCCGTTTTCTCTGTTCACAGGCGCGAATTCGCACGACAATCTTTTTTTTACCGGTTGCTCAACGCTTCTGTATCTCACTTCTTTCAGGATATTCATGGAATCGATCTGTTCCTGAACCAAGGAGCGGTTCAAAATATTGTCAAAATACCATTCAAGGCTCTTCAATTCCCGCTCGTTAAGGCTGTCTTCCATCAGTTCTGTGAATTTCCTGCCTTGCAGTTCCGTCGCGGCAAGCACATCCTCAAGAGTGCGGGAATAATTGTCCTGAATGATGTAATCTTTGTCCATAAGAAACACGCCGGCTCTCAGATTGTCTTTCATGGCGGCGATTTCATCGCGCTCAACCTGCAACGCCGCAAAAGATCGCCGCAACATTTCCACTTCAACGTAACGGTAGCAATTTTCGGGCCTGTTCAGCCCGTTTATAATGGCGACCGCCATCTGCTCGCACGACTTATACCCGCATGCGCCGCAATTAAGGAATTGCTTGCGCTCTGTTTTGTGCATCTTTACAAAGGTGTCTCTGATCGCTTCTTTTGTGGGAAAGATAACCATAGACTTAAAAATTTCAGACCTGTCCGTATAGCGGCGCGCGTACAGCCCTTCTTCCCAATAGTCCGCAAGTATGCCTTCGAACTTTTCCATATCCAGCGCGCCGTCTTTTTCATACCGCTTTCGCGCATCCAAGCTTCTCTTCTTTATAAGGAACTCCACTTCGTCAAGGTGTTTTCCCATGTTTTTTGTCGCAGGACCGTCGCTGCACCCCATTTCGCAACTTAAACAATCAATGAGAAATGGCGTTATGCCTTTTTCAGAACTGCCGTGAAGATACGCCAGATATTTAAACACAGAGTCGCCTTCTATCCTGCGGGACTTGTCGATAATATCCGTCTTGTATCTGCGGACGATTTTCCCAAGCCCGCCCGGAAGGGGAAATGAAACCGCGCGTTCCGCGGGAGGATTAACATAGTCCTCCTCCGCGCATTTTTTGATGTCTATCGCTTGATCCTTAATATAATCCAAAATGGAAGCGAATGTAACATTGTAGTCTCCAATGCCAACGGAATCAAATTCCCTTCGGCTCGAATAACAGGGGCTTATCGCGGCGAGTTTGCAATCCGCGTATTGGGGGTAATATCTTTTTATCATCTTCATGGTATGAATCGTCGGACTGTCAACAGGCGCGAGATGCGAAATAAGTTCAGGCCGGTACGTCTCCACATAGGAGACAATAGTCGGACACCACTGAGAGATGGTGAAGACAGGATTTGTCTTTTTTATATGGTCCATATACGACTTAACGGCAAGCTCGGCTCCAAAACTCACGTCAAATACAGCGGCTGCGCCCAAAGATTTGAGCAACCCGTTCACTCTCAGGTAATTCATCCCAAAACTTGAGACAATAGCTGGCGACACAACGGCGACAATCCGTTCTGTTTTTATATCTTCAATAAAAGCGTTAAAATCGTCAACGCCAACTCGCGCCCCATGCGTACATGCTTTGATGCACCTGCCGCAGTTGACGCAAAGTTCGCTATGATGCATGATAACTTCCCCGGAACCGTCATTGCACATTTTTACGGGACAAACCATTATACAACGATGGCAGTTGACGCACTTTTTTTCTATTACATTGACTACAGGACGTAAAGCCATATACTACTCCTCAATAGCGGCTCAAGACAAACCGGTATAGCGAGCGCCGCCGTGAAACCGTGATGAGAGCGCAGTCTTAAGGCGGCGCTATATCACAAATCATAGTATATCAAGATCATGTAATTAATACAATACAAGAAACAACCTAGATTGCTAAATTTTGACATCCGAATCTGACGCCGGAGGCGCAGTTGGCAAACAACGGGTCAGCCTTTCTTTCCCAGCCCTATGTAATACGTCTCAACCGATTCTTTTCTGCACGACTGGGGCTTGAAACTTTTGCCCTGCGAGAATATCCCTCGAATCCGTTTGAGCAGAGACGCGGCGTCTCCTCCCTGAAACACCTTTACCACAAAAACGCCGCCTTGGACGAGCGCGGCGTCCGCGTATTCAAACGCGGTTTCCGACAGCGCAAGGGAGCGGATCGCGTCAATGGAATTGTTGCCCATCGTCGCCGGCGCCGCGTCGCATAACACGACGTTGAAGGGCCCCAATGCCAGCGCCGCTTCCCGTATGTCCGCCGAAGTCATGTCGCCCTGTAGAAAGTGAAAGTTTTCCTTGTCAAACAGCCCTTTATCGTATTGGCGGGAAAGCGGCGAGAGATCAATAGCCGCAAGCGATCCCGCCGCTCCCATGCGCCGCAGGGCGTAGAGGCTCCAACTGCCCGGCGCGGCGCCCAAATCAAGCGCCTTTCCGCTAAAACGCTTGAAGACGCCGAATTTCTCGTCTATTTCCTTGAGTTTATACACGGAACGGGCAGGGTAGCCTTCTTTTCGCGCTTTTAATGACCAAAAATCTGGTTGTGAATACTGTGACATATCGCCTTATATATCTCTTTTCAGCCTTTGCGTCTCGGCGGAGAGGCGGCGGGCGCCGCCGCTTTAGGCGGAGTCGCCTCCACGCGCTTGCGCCGCGCTATACTTCTATCGTCCGCACCCGTATCACCCCTTCGATCCGTTTGATCTGATCAAGCGCGCTGTCCGGTATCTTTTGCTCCGTATCAATAATATTATACGCGACGTCGTTGCGGTGGTGATTCACCAAATCCGCGATGTTGACGCCCGCGCCGGCAAGGGCTGTCGTGATCTGTCCGACCATGTTCGGCACGTTGCGGTTTGCCACAAGGAGCCGGTGCGGCGAGTGGGTGTGCTTTTCGAGATGGCATTGCGGAAAGTTCACCGAGTTTTTGATGGCGCCGAATTCAAGAAAATCCATGAGTTGCCGCACCGCCATGACCGCGCAGTTGTCTTCGGCTTCAGGAGTGGATGCGCCGAGATGCGGGATGCAAATGGCTTTGGGCGCGGCAAGCAGTTCCGCCGAGGCGAAATCTGTTATATAGGCCGCCAGCTTTCCTCCATTCAGAGCGGCGATGACATCGGCTTCGTTCACAAGACCGCCGCGGGCAAGGTTGATAAGGCGGCAGCCCTTTTTCATAACGCGGATTTTGTCCGCATCCAGCAGCCCTTTGGTGGCGTCCGAGTATGGGACGTGAATGGTGACGTAATCGGACTTTGCGAGCAACCCTTCCAACGTTTCAGCCCGTTGCGCCATGTGAGAGAGATTCCACGCGGCTTCCACGGAAATGAACGGATCGTGTCCAATGACGTTCATGCCGAGATGAAGCGCGTCATTGGCTACCATGACCCCGATGGCGCCCAGTCCGATGACGCCTAGGGTTTTGCCTTTGAGTTCGGGTCCTTCAAATTTGGACTTGTTTTTTTCAACAAGGTCAGGAACCTCGTCGCCCTTGTCAGCGATAGACGCCGTCCAGTTCACGCCGCCGATGATGTTTCTTGACGACAGCAATAGGCTCGCTATCGCCAATTCTTTGACCGCGTTGGCGTTCGCGCCCGGGGTGTTAAACACCACAACGCCCCTTTTGCCGCACTCGTCGACCGGAATGTTGTTGTAGCCTGCGCCGGCCCGCGCGATAGCTTTAACGGTGTCCGGCATCTCCACTGAATGTAGATCCGCGCTTCTCACCAGAATCGCATCCGGATTGGGCAGATCGCCCGCGACCTCGTACGCGTCAATGGGAAAGAGTTTTAATCCTTCCGGTGAAATTTTGTTGTATGTTCGTATACGGTACATGTCCGCCTCCTTACAGATGTTTCTCAAATTGTTCCATAAATCCAATCAGCGCCTTGACGCCTTCAATGGGCATGGCGTTGTAAACGCTGGCTCTCATGCCGCCTACAAGCCGGTGTCCGGCGAGGTTCACCAAGCCCGCCGCCGCCGCCTCTTTGACAAACCGGCTTTCGAGATCGGCTTTTTTATCAGACGGGACGTCGCGGTACACAAAGGGAATGTTCATCAGGCTGCGATCCGCCTTTGCCACCGGCGAGAGAAACGCCTTTGAATTTTCGAGATATGAATAGAAGAGTCCGGCTTTCTCGCGGTTTATTTTTGCAATGGCTTCGACTCCGCCGAGGTTTTTAAGCCACTCAAGAACAAGCCCCGTCATGTAAATGGCGTAGCAGGGCGGCGTGTTGTACATGGAGCCTTCCTTTACGTGCGTGTCGTAGCGCAACAAGGCGGGCGTCCACGAAGGCGCGGCGCCTATGAGGTCTTCGCGGATAATCACGATTGTTACGCCCGCAGGACCTAGGTTCTTCTGCGCCCCCGCATAGATGACGCCGAATTTGGACACGTCAAGCGGTTCGGACAGGATGCAGCTTGAGGCGTCGGCGACCAAGGGGACGGCGCCGGTCTCAGGCGGCGCGTTCCATTTTGTGCCTACAATCGTGTTATTGAGCGTGATGTGATAGTAAGCGTCGTCAGGTTCAGGCGCGGGCGCGGCTGGAATATACGTGTAAGACGCCTCCTTGGAAGACGCCCGCGCGGAAGCGTCCGCATATTTGAGCGCTTCCTTGAGGGCTTTGTCCGCCCAGACGCCGGTGTCGATGTAGGCCGCTTTTTTCCTGTCCGCGCCCCGCTCAACGCCTGCGAGATTGAGCGGCGCCATGGCGAACTGCAATGACGCGCCTCCCTGCAAAAACAGCGTTTTATAGTTTGCCGGAATGCCCATAAGCTCGCGGAGCAACGCTTCGGTCTTTTCGATAATAGGCTTAAAATCTTTTGACCGGTGGCTCATCTCCATAACCGATTGTCCGGTTCCGTTCGCGTCGCAGAGCTCCGCCGCCGCTTTCTCAAGCGCGGGAAGCGGGAGGGCCGAGGGCCCCGGCGAAAAATTAAACACTCGTTTCATAATCAGAATGCCTCCTTGTGAAATATTTCACAGTATAACAGTATAATCAAAAAAATGTCAAGAGGATGCCGGCGCGGCTTCGCGGCTTCGCTTGAGATTGGAATGCGCGGGCTGGGATGTCCGGCATCCCCGCCCTGTGATATTCAACGCGATGTCGCTGTTGTCTTTCTCACTCAAGATCATTCCCAGCCACCGGGGGAACCGTTGGCCAGCGCGGCCTTCGTACCGGCGGCGCCGCGTTTTTGGACGGGGGAAACGTCAACATACACCGCATGACCGCCGCTAGAGGCGACGTTTCGCAATGCGCCGCTTGCGTCCGATCCGTCAAATAGTCCCGCCCGGTCGCTTGATAAGCGCGCCGCGAGTTACAATAGGCGCCCGCGCCCCGCCGCCGGAGACGGAAGAATTGGTATTCTCACTCACCTTCAAGCCGGCGCTCATCACTAATGTTCCCCCGTTGTTCACCCGAATCAGCGGCTCCCTATTTCAGAATCGAGATGATTAGGAGATTCCGGTTTCCCAGCTTGGCTATGTTCCCGGCGACCATGCGCTTGGCGCCGGATCGCTTTCCAACAGCGGCTATGAAGTCTGGACATGCCCGCGCCCGTCTGGAACTTCCGCTCATTGCCGGCAGCCCGCGTGACGCTGGCGCGGGGTATGGGCGTGAAATCCGCGTTCAACTCGTTGCTGAACGAGAAAAACCCGGCCATAGTTTCGCCTTCTTCGCCCGCGCCGCCGGTGAAGGGCGACACTGTGAGGGTGTCCCCGCCCGAAACCTCAATCGCAACCAGTTTTCATAAAACGACCTCAAAATATATAAAAGAAAACGGCAATCGCCGCGAATCCACGATTCGGCTGGTTGCGATTGCCGTCATAAGAAACCAACAGGAAATGGGCGTGAGGATTGCGCCGTAAAATTTGTAACGCCGCTTAACGCGGAGCTTTTGTCATAGCTTATAGGGGGAAATACGTCCATATCTTTTAACGCAACAATGCAAAACACGTTAGTATTTCATTGGACTTGTTCAACAACCCGGTTGGTTGTCTCACAAGTCTCGCGGATTTGGCGTATTTTTTGCAAAAATCCGACAAATCCGCCCGTTTTTTAGCGGGAGTTGTTCAATAACTTCAGTTATTGAACAACTCCATTATATATCGCCTAACGCCTCGCGCGTGGTTTGCGTCTTTTTACGGTATTGAAAATCTTTTTTAAGAACCGGTCCGGGACAAAACACAGCGTTTTGAGGCACGATCAAACTTTAAAAGAGAGTATGCATCATAGCGTCGATAACTGCCGGCATTTCTCCGCGGACGGACGCGCCTTCGCCATTGAAGGGCGAGGAAAGGAGCGGACTGAGGCGCCGTCATGCCCTCCGCTCCTTTTGGCAGCCGCGCGCCTACGCCGCTATGCCAACACTTGCTTCTTAAAAATCAGCCCGGCTGCCGGGTCCGCAACCGGCGGCCCCGCCGCTTCCGGCGTTTTACTGGACGGCGCATCCACCAGCACCGTGTCGCCTTCCCTGACGCCGCCCGCGATGATAGCTTTGGCGAGCGGGTTCTCAAGTTCGCTCTGGATCGCCCGCTTCAAGGGGCGCGCTCCGAACAGGGGATCGAAGCCGCGATCCGCAAGGAAGGTTTTCGCGGCGGGCGTGAGGTTCAGCGCGATTTTCCGCTCAAGCAGACGGTTTGCAAGCCGGTTAAGCTGTATGTCCACGATCTTCGTGATTTCGCTCATGCCAAGCCGCTTGAACACAACGGTTTCATCAATGCGATTGAGAAATTCAGGTTTGAAGCGTTGCTTTAGCAGTTCCATGAGCGCGTCTTTAAGCCCGTCGGAATTCTTCGCCTCCAGAATGACATCCGATCCGAGGTTGCTCGTCATAATGATGATCACATTTTTGAAGTCGACGACCCGTCCTTGACCGTCGGTGAGGCGCCCGTCATCCAGAATTTGCAGGAACACATTGAACACTTCCGGGTGGGCCTTCTCAATCTCGTCAAAAAGCGCCACGCTGTAGGGGCGGCGGCGTATGGCTTCGGTCAACTGCCCGCCTTGATCGTAGCCAACATACCCGGGCGGCGCGCCAATAAGCCGGCTCACCGAATGCTTTTCACCGTATTCGCTCATGTCGATGCGGGTAAGCGCTTTCTCGTCGTTGAACAGGAAGTCCGCCAGCGTTTTGGCAAGCTCGGTCTTGCCAACGCCCGTAGGACCCAGAAACAGGAAGGATCCCAGCGGTCGGGTGATGTCCGAAAGCCCGGCTTTGTTCCGCCGTATGGCGTCTGCGACCGCGATCACCGCATCCTCCTGACCCACGACCCGGCGGCTCAGCGCCCGCTCCAGTTCCAGATACTTCTGCAATTCGCCTGAAAGCATTTTCGATACGGGTATGCCCGTCCATGACGACACAACGCCGGCTATATCTTCTTCAATCACCTCTTCACGGAGGAAGGCGCGATCTTTTTCGTTCTCATTGCCCTGTTTCGCCCCCATTTGTTCGGTCAAAGCCGCGAGTTTCTTTTGGGCTTCCGGTATCATGCCGTATTTGATCTCAGCGGCGCGGTTCAGATTGCCGTTCCGCTCCTGCTGGGCTTCTTCCCGCTTGAGTTCCTCGATCTGTTGCTTCAAATCCCGCACTTGCTGGACATTTTTTTTCTCGCTTTCCCAGCGGGCTTTCATGGCGTCCCGTTCAACGGTGATGTCCCCCAACTCTCTTTCCAGTTTCGAGAGGCGTTGCGTGGAAGCCGCATCCGTTTCCCGCGAAAGCGCCTGCTCTTCTATGGAGAGTTGCAACAGTTTGCGTTCAAGTTTGTCGAGTTCCGTTGGGCGGCTGTCCAACTCCATTTTGAGACGCGAGGCGGCTTCATCAACAAGATCAATAGCCTTGTCCGGCAAGAAGCGGCTTGTGATGTACCGGTCGGACAGCGTAGCCGCGGCGACAAGGGCTTCGTCCTTGATGCGCACGCCGTGATGCACCTCGTACCGCTCCTTGAGTCCGCGCAAGATGGCGACCGTGTCCTCAACTGAAGGTTCGGCCGTGTAGACCTGCTGGAACCGGCGCTCAAGAGCCGCATCCTTCTCAATGTACTTGCGGTACTCGTCAAGGGTGGTCGCGCCGATACAGCGCAGTTCCCCTCGGGCAAGCGCGGGTTTCAGCAGATTGGAAGCGTCAGTCGCCCCTTCCGCAGCGCCGGCGCCAACAAGCGTATGCAGTTCGTCAATAAACAGGATGATCTTGCCTTCCGAAGACTGCACTTCGTGGATCACGGCTTTAAGCCGCTCCTCAAATTCGCCCCGGAATTTCGCGCCCGCGACCAGCGCCCCCAGGTCCAGCGCGAGCAGCTTCTTGCCCTTCAGACCTTCCGGCACATCGCCCGCGACTATGCGCCGCGCAAGCCCTTCCGCAATGGCCGTTTTCCCCACGCCCGGCTCCCCGATAAGAACCGGATTGTTCTTGGTGCGCCGTGAAAGCACCTGCATCACGCGCCGTATCTCCTCGTCCCGCCCGATAACCGGATCGAGTTTTTCCTGACGCGCAAGCGCGGTCAGGTCGCGGCAGTACTTGTCGAGCGCCTGATACTTGTCTTCCGGGCTTTGATCCCTAACGCGGGTGTTGCCGCGCACCGCTTTCAACGCCTCAAGGACGGCGTTTTTGGTGACGCCGGCACGTACCAGAAGCTCGCCCGCCTTGGCGCCGCTTGCGCTTATGGCGAGCAGCAGATGCTCGGTTGACACGAATTCATCTTTGAGTGTCTCCGCCTCCGCCTCCGCCTTTGCCACAACCTTTCCGGCTGCTGAGGAAAGGTACAGTTGGGCGGCTTCTCCATATATTTTCGGATTTTTCTTGACAAGCTCGCCGACGCCGGCGATAAGTTGCTGGACGTTAGCCCCGATCCGTTCAACGATAGGCGCGGCGACGCCGCCTTCCTGGGTGAGCAACGCGAGCAGAATATGCTCAATCTCAATTTGCGCATGATCCCCTTTCTGGGCGATGACGGACGCCTCGTTGAGCGCGTCCTGCGCTTTAATGGTAAGTTTGTCGTAATTCATAAGAAAAAGATACAAAAATTCTGATTGGTTGGCAAGAAAAAACGCAGTCCTGCGATGCGCCGCGTACGCGCCGCGCGTCAGTGCGGAAGCGCGGTTCGGCGCATCTTCTTTTTAGCGAGTTTTGATAAAAGCAGGAACACAAGCGCCGCCAGAATAAAAACCCGCTGACGGGGGGCGGCTTCTATCTTGTAACTGCTGGCGCCGGTCTCAGGCGCGAGGGATTTGATATATTTGGCAAGCGTATGCGCGGCGTCAGGGGCGTTGCCGTCAATAAAAACGCCGCCGGAACGTTCCGCGGCGTTCCGCAGAGCTTCCGTGTCGCGGGCGCTGACAATCGTCTTTTGTTCTGGCAGAAGCTCGCCGGTCTCACGGTCAAGCGTAATTCTTTGAGGAACAACGCCGCCTGCTTCCGTGCCGAAACCCATGGCGACCACGCTGACGCCTTCGTTCCGCGCCCTGTCTACCGCGGCTTGAAGCGAACCGGAGAGGGATTCGCCGTCTGAAAAAAGCGCGATGAGGCGTTTAGCGGGAAAGGAAGAAAGAAACGCCCTGCTTGACTCGTCAATGAGGCTTTCAAGATTGGTGCCTCTTCCGGTTTGCATACCGGACAAGAGGTTGTCGAGGAAAATATCTACGGCGTTGATGTCCCAGGTGAGGGGCAGCGCCAGAACCCCCCTGCCCTTGCCAAAAGCCGCCCCAATCCGCGCGTTTCCCATCAGCGAGACGGCTTCCCGCGCGACGGAAACCGCCCTTCCAAGCCGGGACGGTTCGATGTCGGCGACATCCATGCTCCTTGACACGTCAAAGGCGAACACCACGTCAACTCCGCGCTTGTATTCTACAACTGATCGCGCGCCCCAGCGCGGTCCGGCAAGCGCGATGATGGCGCAACAGAGAAAAAGCGTGAAAAAAACAGTGGAAAGTACAAAGCGCGTCTTGTGTTCTTTTTGCAGGAGGTTCAGGAGCTTCAATATTTTTCCGCGTCTATGATAATGGATCGCCTCAAGAATCACGAAGGGGATGAGCAGGATAAGACCGGCGAGAACAATGGGCGCGTCAAATGTCATAGAAAAATCCCCGCGATGTACCGCCGGATAAGGCGAGCCGCCGCTATAAGAAAAACCGCCGCTATGACAAAAGCCGAATGTACGGGCCTCGTCTTGGTTACGGATCCGGATCGTTGGACGCTCAACTCCCGCTGGTCGAACAGGGCTAACGCTTGGGTGAACGTATCCGCTGACGGCGCCCCGATATAAGTTCCGTTTCCCCGGCTTGCGATCTGTTTCAGTTTTTCAGGATCAAAACGAGATTCAAAAAAACCAGTTTTTCGCATCTTTGTAAAGGGATCAATGTAATCAATGGGAATTTCTCCGCTTGATCCAACGGCGATGACCCAAAGATTGACCCCAAGCTCAGGGAAAATGCCGGCTGCGGTCGCGGGGTTTACTGAGCCGGCGTTGTTTTCGCCGTCCGTGATGAGCGCCACGGCTTTTTGGTCCGCGTTTGAACCGCTGATGTGCAGCCCCGCAATGGCAAGCCCTAAGCCCAGCGCGGTGCCGTCTCCCAGTTCGCCAAGTCTCAAGGCGTCAAGTCGGGAAAAGAGCGCCTCGCGGTCAACGGTCGGCGGCACGAGGAGGCTTGCGTCTTTGCCCACCGCAACCAGCCCTATGTTGTCCGAGGGGCGCCGTTCCGCAAAATCGCGCACCAGGTCCTTGCTCGCGTCAAAGCGGTTTTTGTTGTTCATGTCCATGCCCGCCATGCTGGGGCTTATGTCAAGCACGAAAATAATATCCGCGCCCCGCGAAAGCCAGACGGTTTGGCTGGACAGGAAGAGGGGGCCCGTAGCCGCGATGAAGAGCGACAGTATGCCGATGCGCTCCGCGCCGCGCAACGCTTTTATAAGCAGCGAGAAACTGTACGGAGGTTTGAACGGCGCGCCTCCCGGAGGACCAAGCGGTACGTCTATGACGAGCGCGTCTTTTGTCAGGCGGGAAAGAAACGGAAGCGCAATAAAGGTGAGAATTCCCGCAATGACAAAGAAAGGGCGCTCAAACGCCATGGTTTTTACCCGGCGCCGGTTTGCCCGCATTGTCCAGAGCGGAAATGTAGTTGTACACATCGTCAAGCGCGCTGGCTATATCCGATTGTGAAACGCTTTGCGCATTGAAGCGCAGTGTATCCCACCGGCGGAACATGCGGGACAGCGGCGCTCCATGCTCCAGACCGGCGAATTCCGCGGCGCTCATGGCGAGGCAGCCGGCGCCGGTAAAACGGGTCAGGAACCGCCTGAATTGCGCGGAAAGGAGGTCGAGCGCCGCGCCGTCTTTTTCCGGTTGTTTCCGCAGTTTTACGATAAAACGCTTCATGCTGAGGACAAGATAGCGTTGGAAGAGGCTTTTCCGTACGTTTACAAAACGGTTCGTCCAGAAAAGCCGCAATCCAATGCCGAAGATCAGAAGCGACATGACCATGGCGACGCTTCCGTAGATGAAACGCGCGGTGCCCGGCGCCAAGATCGGCGCGGCGGGCGCGGAAAGCGTCATGGAAGACGGCTCCAATATGGAAGCGACCACAGCCTCTAGTCCGGTGAAGTCTGGAAATCCCGGCGCCTGTATGACCGGAAATTCAATTTTCCCAGGTGTATACGCGGTGAATTCAACAGCAAGTTGCGCGTCGCCCCCTTTGCGCTCAAGGGTTATCTTGTGCAACACAAGATCATCGGACGTTTCCGGCGCCTCAATGGACATCGGCTGAAAGCCCGCGTCCGCCGTTCCTAGAGGCGCGACCAGCGTCGCCCTGTCCCCCACAAATACAATCTGGGGAATGAGGTAGGCGTTATCGGCGGCGCGGGCAAGGGGCGGAAGCAGAACAAGAGACGCGCAGAACAGCGCCCTGCTTTTCCCAGCCCGGCTTTTTACGCCCGGACACGCTGAACACGCCGAATTCATCACCGCCTCCTGCTTTTGAAAAAGCGGATAAAAGAGGCGGCCGCATCCTCTTTGGTGGAAAGTTCAAAAGGCGATGCGCCGGCGCGTCTCGTGATCGCCTTCCATGCGTCCCCGCGATCTCTGTGCCAGTTCTCCCATGCGGCGCGGAATGAGGCGAGCGCGGTCGGCGCATGGATTTTGGCGCCTGTTTCAGGGTCTTCCATGACGACAAGCCCCGCGTTATAAAGAATCGCGTCAAGCGGATCCGTTATCCTTATGGCGACGACATCGTGTTTCCGGCAGAGTCTGCCCATCTCCTGCTCCCAGTTCATGCAAAAAAAATCGGATATAACAAAGATGAGGCTGCGCCGTTTCAGAATATGTTCCAATCCGGCAAGCGCCGCGCCCAGATTGCTGCTTCTTTCTCCGGCTTGGGTCTCTTTTCTTTCCGGCATATTCCCATATTTCGCGTGTCTCACGTCCGGATTCGCGTCAATGCCGCTCTCCCGCAACGCGCCGGTGACGACCGCGAGCGTATGGGGACTGCCCTTGGCAGCCGGAAACATTTTGGAGATTTCCCTGTCGAAAAAAACGGCCCCAAGCCGCTGCCCGGAACGCTCAGAAGAAAAGGCAAGCAGCGTCGCGGCTAAAACGGCTTGCTCCGATCTTTTCATCACGCTTCCGCACCGCATGGACGCGGAGCAATCAAGCGCTATAAACACCGAAAGCTCTCTTTCTTCGCGGTACATTTTTACATAGGGGGTGCCGAACCTCGCGCTTACATTCCAGTCAATGGAGCGGATATCGTCCCCCATCTCGTAGCGCCGAACCTCGTCAGCCTCTATGCCCTGCCCCCGAAACACGGAGCGAAAGCCGCCCGCCAAAAGGTCTTCCGCCAAAACCGATGCGACAATGGGGAAGGCGGTGATCTTCCGCAACAGTTCGTGTCTGGTCATTCTCGCGTTTCGGAACGGTTGAGGAACCCAAACAGGCTCCCCAGAAAGCCTCCGACTATGTGGGCGAATTGCGAAATTGAATCTTGTTGAAAGATCTGCACGATTTGTTCTCCCAGATAGAGAATCAGCACCAAAATAAACGTGAGGGGAATTTCGCCCTTCTGAATGTTGGTGAAAGATGCGAGGAGGATCATCATAAAAACAACGCCTGACGCGCCGAGCAAGCTGGTCGGGAAAAAAAACACGTTGAGCAGTCCGGTTGCAAGCGCCGTAATGGACATCATAAAAAGCATGTCCAGCGAACCGTGATTTTCTTCAAGCATGGGTCCAACCAGCAGGATGATCGAGAAATTGCCGATTAAGTGGGTCCAGTCCGCATGTCCGATGACATGGGTGAAAAGGTTGACGATGTTCTTTGGAAAAGAAAACGCCCCCTGTCCCGGAACCATAAACCATGTGGCGATGAGATTGGGAGACACAAACTGATTTAAAAGCAACACTCCCGCGCATATAAAAGCAAACGTCAGAACAACAGGCGAGTTGTATTTAAGACGCATAAGGCCCTCCTTACTGGGATTCAGATAAATTTCAACCGGACAATGATCCGATGCCGGGACTCAAATAAATTTCGACCGGACAATGATCCGAGCCGAACACGTCGCTTCGTATGACGGATTTTTCCACGCGGGGCAGGAAGCCTTTGTCAACGCAGTGGTAATCTATGCGCCATCCGACATTGCGCTCGCGCGCGCCGCCGCGATACGTCCACCAACTGTAATGACCGGGCTCGCCCGGATGAAAATGCCGGAAGACATCAATGTAGCCGGCCGCAAGCCACGCATCCATCCACGCGCGTTCTTCCGGCAAAAAGCCGGAATTGCCCTCGTTTTCCGCGGGGCGGGCGAGGTCTATGTATTCATGGGCGATGTTGTAGTCCCCGCACAGCACGATGCGCCGCCCCTGTTCAACAAGCGCGTCGCAATGTTTGAGCATGGCCACGCAAAACGCGAGTTTATATGGAAGTCGCGCTCCTCCCTCTTGGGCGTTGGGGAAATAGGCGCAAATCAGGGAAAAATCCGGGTAATCGGCTTGCAAAACCCTGCCTTCATCGTCAAACTCGCTTAACCCCAGGTTTTGCGTTCTAAGCGGCTCAATTTTGCTGAAAATCGCCGTGCCGGAATACCCCTTCTTTTTCGCGCTCGCCCAGTACGTGAAATAGGGCGCGCCCGCATTGTCAACCGGATTGAGCAGTTCTTTTGACAACTGACCGGGTTCCGCCTTGGTCTCCTGCAAACAGAGCATGTCCGGCGATTCATTGCGAAGCCATTGCAAAAACCCCTTTTTCTCAACCGCGCGAACACCGTTTACATTCCATGATAGTATTCTCATAACTCAGGGAAAGTATAAAACAATTCGAGTTTTATGACAAGGTTGCGACGGCGATTGGCGCGCTTTTCCGTTTCCAGATCGTTTTCCGCTCGTTTTCTGATCGCTTCCCATTTTCTTATTTTTGTGCTACAGTCTCCGCCATGAACAAGAAAGCGTTCCGCTCTGACCTGCTCCTGTTGCTCACCGCGTTTCTGTGGGGATTCGGGTTCGTAGCCCAGAGATCTGGCATGCGCTATGTGGGTCCATTTACGTTTAACGGAGTGCGGTTTTTACTGGGAAGCCTTTCCCTCGCGCCCATTCTTTTTTTTCGCAAGCGCAACGGGAGGGTTGAAGATCATGCCAATACGGCCGGGGCGTACATCCGTTCATGTCTTATCGCCGGAACGATTCTTTTTTTTGCGGTTACGATTCAGCAGATCGGCGTCATGTTTACCACAGCGGGCAACGCCGGTTTTATCACGGGGCTGTATGTGGCGCTTGTCCCCATTCTGGGCGCTTTTTTGGGGCGGAAGACCGGCGTTTTCACATGGATAGGCGCGTTTCTCACCGTGCCGGGCATGTACCTCATCAGCGCGGCAAGCCTTGACTCCGTAAACATAGGCGATGTCATCACGCTCGCCAGCGTGTTCTTCTGGGCGGTTCACGTGCTTTTGATAGACCGCCTTGTGCGGCGGAACGATCCGCTGCGGCTTTCCATAGGGCAGTTCACCGTATGCGGCGTTCTCTGTCTGATCTTCACCTTCGCGCTCGAACCGCGCTTGAACGGCATTATGGCGCGGATGTTGCCTGACCTGCTCGAAAAGGAGGCGTTCACTTGGAAAATCCTCCCTGTCCTCATAGCGAATATTGGAAGCGCGGCGGCGCGGGCGGACATGCGGTCCCTGTCCAACATACTCATACCCATTCTTTACGGCGGGCTTCTCTCGGTCGGCGTCGCCTATACGCTGCAAGTCGTGGCTCAAAAAAACGCCCCGCCCGCGCATGCCACGATCATCCTCTGCCTTGAGGGAAGTTTCGCGGCGTTGGGCGGAATTCTTATCCTTCACGAGCAGTTGCGGCGCTGGACGCTCCCCGGTTTTGCGCTTATGCTTGCCGGCATGCTTGTCAGCCAGTGGGAAGTGATACGGGAGAAGCGCGGCGGCGCATTTTGATAAACATGCTCAAATATATGCGGTTTCGTCATGATTCCTAATCTTTACAAAACTAAGCGCGCGCGAAGCCATTGAAACATGGGGAGAACGACGGGCGGAAATTAAACAAAGGGGCGCATGAGCGGCGGTAAAATTGCGTATTACCGCGGTAAAACGGGTCCTGAGGAAAAAGTCCTGAAATCAAATCCATCGGCTTCAACCGCAGGCGTGTCTGTCAGCGGCCGGCCGCATAGCGGACTTGTTCAACAACCCGGTTGGTTGTCTCACAAGTCTCGCGGCTCCGGCGTATTTTTTACAAAAATACGCCGGATCCGCCCGTTTTTTAGCGGAAGTTGTTCAATAACTGAAGTTATTGAACAACTCTATTGTTAGCGGCGATTTTAAAGCTTTATTAAAGATAATAAGAATCACGGCGGACGCCCCCGATCTTGTCATGCATGACAATAACCAGTGAAAACCCTTGCAATAAAAATTTGATTTTGCCCCGCGGACTATGGGTCCGTCAAATGACGCCGCGAGTTTAGGGCGGAAATCTCAGAGGCGTCAGTATGGCGTGGCTTGCGGGCGTTGAGCGCGACCCGTGGACGGCGGAAGGCGGATGTCCGCGCCGCGCCGCTCATGCGAGATGCCGGCAAAATTCGGTTTTAAATTTTGCTCTTGAAAATGATGTAAAGATAATATATGATGATTTCATTGATGAAAGTGAGAAGATATGAAAAAGTCGCTTAATGATTGGATAATGCGGAAAAGAATATTAAAGTTGTTATCGCAATCATCCAGCGTGGGCATGTCAAACCATCCGCAAGTTATAACTTATGACCTGGAGGCGGAATAGAGAAACGTTGAGTTTAAAGTTATGAGTAATTATGGAGGTTTATTATGGATAAGATTAAATTTTATGATTTGAACAAGGAGGAATTGGATTCCGTGATATTGAGCGTGGAATTGTTAAACCGGTTGATTAGAAGAAATGACAGAAGATTTTATTTAAAACATCTCGGCGTAACCATTAAAAGTTTAAAGTATTCTCCTGGAATTATAGATGTTGAAGATGATTTATTGGGTGAAAGATCTCTTACAACTAGAGACGAATGGATTGATTTTTTGAATGATTTATACTATGATGATTTAGGAGAGTCGATCCCTTATATAAAAGCTGATTAATATTAGACATATTTAATAACAGAGAAATAGATATGGATTGATTTCTAACTATAATGTTATTGTATTTTATAATTAAAATTGTAATGAAAGCCGCGGAAAAGATAATGGGCGTCCCTGAATCTGATAAATTTAATTTAAATGATATTAAAGAAGTTCGAGACCGTTATGAATCAGCCGTCTTGAAATCACAGTGCGCGCGGGGATAGCAAATGCCTGACGGCCCGCCTTCAAACGCCGAAAAAATCACGCCGCATGGCTCCGCCTTTGTGCGGCGCCACGACCGCCTTCGGCGAAGGCTTGGCGCGGAGTTCCGCTTACGGTCTTGACGCGGTAGGTCTAATTGCAAATGTGTAAATGGCTGTCCGGGCCGATTTGCGTTTCTTCCAATGATTGATAAAA
>JAIROG010000080.1 GCA_031257675.1 Treponema sp.
GTGACAGGCTGGGACATTGGACGGGGCGTATACAACGCGCGTTACATTGGCGAGTGGATTGTCGCCTCGTTGCCGCTGATCCTGTGCGGGTTTTCAATGGGATTCGCCGCGAAGACCGGACTTTTCAACATCGGGGCTGAGGGGCAGTACGTCGCCGGGCTTACGGCGGCGCAACTGACCGGGCTTTTCGGCCCGCCGGTTCCGGTTCTGCACTGGACGCTCGCCTGCCTTGCGGCTGTCGTCGCGGGCGCTGCGTGGGGCGGCGTTTCGGGGTTTCTCAAGGCGAAATTCAGCGTGTCCGAAGTGGTTTCCACCATTATGTTGAATTATATCGCTTTCTACGCATCCCGTTACATTATGATGAGGGTTCCGGACGCAAACACCTACAGAACGCCGAATTTTTCGGGAACAGCGCGTTTGTCAAGCGCTTTCCTCGAATCTATCACCAATGGATCGAGGCTGAACATCGGTCTGTACCTCACGCTGGCGGCGATTCTGGCGTATTGGATCATCATGGGCAAAACTAATCTCGGCTATTCGCTCCGGGCGACGGGTCTCAATAAGGAAGCGGTGCGCTACGCGGGCATCAACGTACATGCGAGCATAATCGTGGCAATGGCAATTTCAGGCGCCTTTGCTGGACTTGCCGGCGCGGTGGTTTCGCTCGGCGTGTTTCCCTATGGGCGCATCCTGTCCGCTCAGGAAGGTTACGGTTTTGACGGCATCGCGGTCGCCCTGGTGGGAAACAGCGCCGCGTTTGGCGTCACGCTCTCTGGACTGTTATTCGGTATGCTCAAATCCGCCCAGCCCTTGATGCAGTCCCGCCAGATACCCAAAGAAATCGCCTCCATCATCATAGGGCTGGTGGTTATCTTCATAAGCCTGCGCGCGGGCGTAAAGCTCCTCGTGGAATGGCGGGCTAAGGCGGCTCTGTTGCCCCGCAAACAACGCGGCGGTTTTTCCAAAATTTCTAACGCCTCCTCAAAAAAGGAGACGTCCGAATGACAATCATGCTCAATATGCTTCCTTCAATCTTGATGATTACCGCGCCGATTCTGATTGCGGCGACGGGCGGACTGATCTGCGAGCGCGCCGGCGTGGTGAACATCGCGCTGGAAGGACTTATGTCCATAGGCGCCATGACCGCCGCGACCGTTCACGTGCTGCTCGAAAGCGAAATCGGCTTTTCCATACCGCTGGCACTGGTGCTCGCGGCGCTGGCGGGCTGTCTGGTTTCGCTTATTCACGCTTTTGCGTCCATAAGCCTGCGCGCGGATCAGGTGATTTCCGGCACCGGGATCAACCTGTTCGCCAACGGCATAACGGTTTTTTTCTGCCAGCTTCTTTTCCGCATGGATAGAACCATGAATCCAAAGCTGGGCATGCTTCCGGGACCCGGGGGCGTCTATCCGACCGCATGGATTGCGCTTGCCATTCTGGGCGCGACGTGGTTTGCGCTCTACAAGCGTCCCATAGGGTTGCGTCTGCGGGCTGCCGGCGAGCATCCCCAGTCGCTTGCGTCCGCAGGGGTGGATGTCATCGCATTGCGCTACGGCGCGGTTCTCGTTTCAGGATTGCTTGCCGGACTTGCCGGCGCCTGCATCGTGCTTACGCAAGACATTCAGTTCACGGTGTCGACCATCAATGGCAAGGGGTTTATCGCGCTTGCCGCAGTTTCCTTTGGACGCTGGCTGCCGCTCGGCATACTCGGATCCTCGCTCCTGTTCGGACTTTCGTCCGCGCTTGCCGTGAATATCACGAACATCAAGGCGTTGCAGGCGCTTCCTTCGGAATTTTTCAGCGCCTTGCCGTACATCATCACGCTTGCGACTCTGGCGCTTTTCAGCGGCAAGGATTACGCGCCCAAGGCTTCGGGACAGCCGTTTGACAAGGGAAAGAGTTGACGGGCTTGCGGGCTTCGCGCTTTGTATGAATCATATTTAACAGCGTATAAAACATGATACGATTTTTTAAGAAAATGCAAGGATAAACCATGCTTGCCGTGAAAAAACGCGCTAATGTGGAGGCGGCGCCTGCTATGTTTCTAGCCGCCCCACGAAACCGGACTAAAACAGAATATTTCACGAAAATTCTGTCTAAAGACGCTTGACATCGTTTCAAATATGCGCATACATAGTTATGTATGAAAACCATGAGAACTAACGCGTCCAGCGCAAGGCGCGTGTGCGGCGCCATTCCTGAAGTGGATTTCTCCTCCATCGCCGCGTAGCCGGGAAGCCTCCATATTACGAGAGCGTCCGCGATATAACCGCCCGCGCCGCCGTGTCCGCGGCGTGTCCACGCAATGCGGCGCCGCCGCGGCGCTCGAAACATGCCTGGATTTCGCCCTCTACGCCGATACGGACGCGCCCACGGCGTTTGCCCTTCCTTTTTTGCCGGGCGGCATGGAGGTTATGGACGGCGTAAAAGTTTTCAAACATTTTTCTGCCAATAAAAATATGATTGAGTGAACAGGACGCTGAAAGTTTCTCGACCAGCGCGGCGAAAAGGCGAAAATGACGCTGAAATAGAGCGGGACTTCTTTGCAATCTTCATGTCCCGCGCTCTTTATTCGTTCATTATCACGTATTGTAATGAGTCGCCCCGCTTTGAATGGCCGCCCTTTAGGGCGCGGCGTCACACCCGCCGAAACTCCGCAATGACGCCCCGCACAACATGCCCTGACGTTTTCCCGCCGCCCCGCCAAGTTGCATTCGCGTTTTGTACGATTTCTGTAGAGCGGCTTTATATCCCACCCACAAAGAAATCACCACTCAATCTTTTCAATGCCCAGGGGTTCGGCGTTTAGCTCCATGCCGCTGACCTGTCCGTTCTTGATGTGAATCACCCTGTCAGCCATTTGCGCGATGGCGGAATTGTGCGTGATCACGATGACCGTCTTGCCGGTGCCGCGGCAGGTTTCCCGCAATATTTTCAGGATCAGTTTGCCCGTAACATAGTCGAGCGCGCCGGTCGGCTCGTCGCACAGGAGAATTTTCGGGTTCTTCGCCAACGCCCGCGCAATAGCGACGCGTTGTTGCTCCCCGCCGGAAAGCTGGGCGGGAAAGTTGTTCAGCCGCTCGGAAAGCCCCACGGACGCGAGGGTTTCGGCCGGATCGTACGGGTTTTTGCAGATTTCAGAGGCAAGCTCCACGTTCTCAAGCGCGGTGAGGTTTTGGATAAGATTGTAAAACTGAAACACAAACCCCACATCCTCCCGCCGGTAATCGGTGAGCCGCTTTTCGCTCATGGCGCTGATGGAAACTCCATCCATGCTGATGCTCCCGCTGTCGCAGGAGTCCATGCCGCCAAGCATGTTGAGCAGGGTCGTCTTGCCCGCGCCCGAAGGTCCAGTAATCACGCAGAATTCGCCCTTTTCGATGACAAAACTCATGCCGTCGGCCGCGATAATGCGGTTGTCGCCCATGCGGTAATATTTACAAACATCTCTAAATTCAATATACGCCATAGTGCAAACGAAAAATGCTTTTTATCCTCCTTACATAAAGAATTTCTGACTACGCGCCGGTTGTCAAGAAAGCCTGCAAGCCTTTGAACACCGTTTCCAAATCGTCAAACAGCAGGCTTGCCTGTCCGCCCAAATACGTTTCCCTGTCATTGACAATCACGATTTCGCCGCCATGCGACAGCGTGACGCGGGGCAGAGAGGCCGCGGGATCCACCGTGAGGCTTGAGCCAAGCACGAGCATAAGGCTGGCGCTTTGGGCTTCGTCCTGAGCCTGCTTAAGTGCCTCTATGGGCAGGGCTTCGCCGAAAAAGGTGATGGCCGGCTTGAGCGGACGGTTGCAATGCGGGCAACGCGGCATTTCCCCGCGTTTGACAATGGACGCCGCCTCCTCAAAGCTCATGCGTACGCCTGCGCAACGCATGCAGTAGTGGATTGTTGGGGAGCCATGCACTTCAATGACCCGCTTGCCGCCCGCCTTCTGATGAAGCAGATCGATGTTTTGCGTGATGATCGCCTTGAGAAGCCCGCGTTTTTCGAGTTCCGCCAAGGTTGTATGGACAATGGAAGGCTCTTTTTCGTCAAGGTTGTAGATGATTTTCGCCGCCGCTTTGTAATAATAGCTCGCATCTTGCTCAAAATAGTCGATGTCAAACATTTTCTGCGCGTCTTCGGCGGTGTCAGCGGAGGTGTACAAGCCGTTTTTGCCCCGAAAGTCCCGTATGCCGGATAAGGTGCTTACTCCCGCGCCCGTAAAAGCGACGCAACGCCGCGTCGAGGTGATTTTGTCGAAAAGCTCCCGGAGTTTTTTTCCCATCTCTTCCATAGTGATATATGCGCCGCTCATGGCATGTCGCTCCTTACCTGGTCTAGAAATCTGTCGAAGAGGAATTCCGTGTCCCTCGGACCCGGGCAGCCTTCCGGGTGAAACTGTACCGCAGAAAAGGGCGCGTTTATTGCGCGGATGCCTTCAATGGTGTCGTCGTTCGCGTTGAGGAACCACGGCTCCCAGCCGTCCGGCAGGGTGTCGTCGCGCACCGCGTAGCCGTGGTTCTGGCTCGTGATGTAGCAGCGGTTTGTACCCGCCTCAATGCAGGGCTGATTCTGCCCGCGGTGACCGTAGAGCATCTTGTACGTGTCCGCGCCCGCGGCAAGCGCCATGATCTGGTTGCCCAGGCAGACGCCGAATATGGGTTTGCCTTTGTCAAAAGCGCGGCGGACGGCCGCTATCGTTTTCCCGCAGGCTTTTGGATCCCCGGGCCCGTTTGGCAAAAAAATGCCGTCATAGTCAATGCCGGTTAGATCGTGATTCCACGGCAGCCTGATCACGTTTGCGCCGCGTTTGAGGATGCACCGCAGGATGTTGGCTTTTGCCCCGCAGTCGATGAGAGCTATGTTCGGCTGCCGTTGCGGCGTCCGCTCTCCCGGCGAGGGGGAGGGCGCGGCGTAGGTTTTTATTGCGGACGGCGACACATCGGCGACCGGGTGGGGTATGACGCCGGAATCGATGGTTACGTCGCGGGCGCCTTCCACGAAGATTTTTCCCGGCATGACGCCGCGTTCCCGAAGCCTGCACGTAAGCGCCCGCGTGTCGACGCCGAAAATTCCCGGCACATCGCGCTTTTCGAGCCACGCGGAAAGGGTTGTTCCAGACGCGAAATGGCTTGGCTTGTCGCAGGCTTCGGACACAACAAACCCCGCGACCTGCGCCATATCCGACTCAAAATGCGCCGGCATGCCGAACTCATCGAAAAAAGGATCGCTGGTTTTCGGGTCCGCCGGTACGCCGTAATTGCCCACGAGCGGGTAGGTGGACACCAATATCTGCCCCCGAAAACTGGGGTCTGTCAGGGACTGGGGGTAGCCGGCCATGCCGGTCGTAAACACCACCTCTCCGGCTTGCGACCGCGCCTTGCCGAATGACCAGCCTGAAAATTCGGTACCGTCTTCCAAAACGAGTTTCGCCGTTCTTAAATTCATGGGGAAATGATAATAGAAAGAGAAGAAATAGACAAGGGAGGATTCTCAAAACCCGGTCAGCGGGACAGGGCGGCGTTCGCCGCGCGGCTTTCCGGTGGAATTTTCCACCTTGCGCCTTTCTCCCATTTATGCTATACTGCCATTATGATCGTCTCTATGTTGCAGGTGATTTTTGAAATTCCCGGTGTTGACACTATCAAAGAGAAGCGCCGCATCGTGCAATCGGTGAAAATGAAGCTGCAAAAACGCTTTCATCTTTCCGCGTCTGAGGTCGATCTACAGGAATCGCTTTCGTTTTCACAAATAGGCGCGGTAATGGCGTCGAATTCAAAGCAATTTGGAGAAACCGTTATGCGCAAAGCGTTTGAAATGATAGAGAATGAAACTCCCGTCCGTATTCATGATATGGCTATACATTCGGATGAATTTTGATTTTTCGCCATAAAGGATGTAGGGTTTGAGACGGGCTTCAAAAAAATGAAAGAGGGAATATCATAATGAAAACAATGACGGCTTTTACATTTGAAATTGACGACCCTGATGCGGCGGCCGCGGAAATCCTGGAACAAATTGATATAAAGGGACTCTGTAAAAGTTCTCTGGGCATCCTTACCTGCTACACCGATTTTATTGATTCCGGCGTTGTCCGGGCGATCTGCGCGGCCCTGCCTTTTGACGTAATTGGCATGACCACCGCAGGGACGGCGGCGCCTGCCGCGGCCGGCGAAATGGCGCTGGGTCTTCTGGTTCTTACCAGCGACGGCGCGGATTTTATTGCCGGCGCGGTGGAAATCACCGGCAAAGACGTAGACGGCCCCGTGTGTAAGGCTTATGAAGAAACCGCCGCGAAGCATTCCGGACAACCGGTTATGGCGCTTGCCTTTGCCCCCTTCATACAAGACGTGGGCGGGGAAATCATCGCCGCAAGCCTTGACAAAGCCTCCGGAGGAATTCCCGTTTTCGGTTCCCTTGCCATAGATTTATCGGCGGATTACAGTCTTAACCGGAGCATTTATAACGGCGAGTCCTATAAAAACACGCTGGTATTTGCGCTCCTTTACGGCGATCT
>JAIROG010000102.1 GCA_031257675.1 Treponema sp.
TCAAAGATTGCACTTTGAAATCTTTTCGTATGGTGGGGGAACAAATCCCCCACGCCCCCAGTTTTCCGCAGCAAGCTGCGGGGTATTAAACCAAAGGGGCTACGCCCCAAAAATAAAATAGATAATCCCCCGTCTTTGCCGGAGGGATCACAGCGTTTGACAATTCCGGAAGTATAAAATAACCTCCTATCAGTGAACCCGCTCAAAGTCTCAGACGGGATGCGCAAATGCAAGATATGAATAGCCTGACACATAGCGTGTGGACATGCAAGTGTCATGTTGTATGGACGCCGAAATGCCGGAAGAAGAAGCTGAATGGAGATATAGCAAAATATTTGGGGGAAACATTCCACGAGATGGCTAGACGGAGGGAAAGCCGGATAGTAGAGGGGCTATATGTCCGGATCACATACATATGCTGATAGAGATGCAGCCGAAGCGCGCGGTGGCACAAACAGCGGAGCGCGTCAAAGGAGAGCGCGCCATATCCATAACCCGGATGTATATGGAGAGGAAACAAAACTTCACAGGAGAAAACTTCCGGGCAAAGGGATATTATAAGTCAACGGCGGGCCGGGATGAAGAAAGTGTCAAGAAGCATATCTGGAAACAGGAAGCGGAGGACAAGCGCTTGGATCAGTTGGAACTGTTCAAGGACATCTGACACCAGCAACAGACTTTAGGCGGCTCAAAAATCAACCGCTTTGAGCGATTCACAAAACAAGCCGCTGGTTGCTGGCGGCATTTGACTTCGTCAAGAAAATTGAGCTTGTTGCAATTGCAATTTTTACCCGGCGTTGAAGTAATACGCGTCCGGGTGGGCGATGTACATGCCGCAGACCGAAGCTTCCGGCATCATCATGGCGGAGGAAGTCAGCGTTATGCCGATGTTTTCTTCCGTCTGTAGAACAGCGAAAGCGGCGCGGTTGCCGGCAAGGCTCGGCGCCGCAGGATAGCCGAACGCGGGGCGGATACCTTGATATTTGCCGGCAATCGCTTCTTCCGGCGCAAGTTGTTCATCCGGCGCATAGCCCCACAGTTCCTTGCGTACAAGGCAGTGCAATTCTTCGGCAAAGGCTTCGGCAAGCGCATTGGCAAGACTCGCTATGAGGAGCGAAGCCCCGCCGTCATGGCGCAGGGCAAACGCCGCCTGAGCCTCCTTGACGCCAAAACCCGCGCTGAGCGCAAAAAGACCGAGCCAGCCCTCCCTTTTCTCATTTTTTTTATCAGAGGCGATGAAATCCGCCAAACTGGGATTGGGAACGCCTTCTTTCTGGGGATCACGGTTGCGGGGAAAATGGAAATGCGCCGGTATGCGCCCGGGAATGATCACGTCCTCATTCTCCACCGCAACCGGAAAGAAACCAACAACCGCTTTGAGCGTCAGGAGATTTTCTTCCGCGACCTGGCGCAACAGGTTTTTGGCGTCAAGAAACAGGCTTTCTTTCTCTTTGCGCGGGCTTTTGGACATGTCCCATGAGGAAATGAAAGCGTTCCAGTTGATGTAAGGAATGACGCGCTCTAGGGGGTACGCTGTAAAGACGCGAACGCCTTCCTGACGGGGCTTTGGAATGGAAGCGGACGCGGAAAATCGATTTTTCCGGGCTTCTTCCAATGAGATGAGCGTTCTCCGCTTCCGTTCTGTTTTTCGTCGTTCCTCTTCAATCGCCTCATCATACGATTGCTTCAGCTTTTCCAGAAACATGGGGCGTTCGGTCTCCGAAAGCAGGGAGCGCACTGCGGCAACAGCGTGTCCGGCATCGCTTGAGTACACAACCGGACCTGAGTATTCACACGCAATGCGAAGGGCGGTGTGGACGCGGCTCGCCGCGGCGCCGCCGATGAAAAGCGGTATAGTGAACCGTTGCGCTTCCATTGACCGGGCGACAATTATCATCTCCTCCAAAGACGCGGTGATAAGACCGGAAAGGCCGACAATATCAACTTTTTCCTTGACGGCCGCTTCCAGTATGTTTTCACAGGGCGCCATGACGCCAAGATCGATAATTTCACAACCATTGCAGGCAAGCGCTACGCCGACTATATTCTTGCCAATGTCGTGGACATCGCCTTTGACCGTCGCAAGGAGGATTTTCACTTTTTTTGTGTTTCTTTCTTGCTTGCCATAAAACGCGGGCGCACTGCCACCGGCGCCGCCATTCGTTTCCTGCGCGAAAAAAGAGTCCAGCGCGGCGACCGCCTTTTTCATCACCCGGGCGCTGCGGATGACCTGCGGCAAAAAAAGTCCGCCCTCACCGAAAAGGACGCCCACGTTTTGCATGGCTTCCATGAGGGGTCCTTCCACAATTTCAAGCGCGGCTTTCTCGCCGGACATCCCGTTTTCCTGTTTCTTGCTGATCAGAGCGAGCGCATCGGCTTCAATGTGCGTGTCAATGCCGTGTACCAGCGCGTAGACGATGCGCTCTTCTTCGGATTGCGCGTTCTCCCGCCACGAATCGCCGGACGGCGCGGGCGCGCGCGGGGCCCTCGCGCCTGTACGCGAGAGCGCAAGCGAAAGCAGGCGTTCCGAAGCCGCCGGGTCGCCCGCTTTTGGAGCGCGGCACAGGATGACATCTTCGGCGGCGGTTCGTAAATCGGGGGCGAGTCCGGCGCAGGGGACAAGCGAAGCCGGATTTACGATTGCCATAGTAAGCCCCGCTTCGGCGGCATTACGCAGGAACACGGCGTGCAAAGCGTTGCGCACCGCGTCGTTGCCCCGGAAACTAAAGCTGAGGTTTGAAATCCCGCCGGATATATGTACGCCCGGACAATGCGATTTTATCCACGCGCAGGCGCGGATAAAATCATGCGCATAGGTGTCATGCTCAGGAATGCCGGTCGCAATGGAAAGCACATTCGGATCAAAAACAATGTCTTCAGCCGGAAACCCGTCTTGGGTGAGAAGCGTGTACGAACGCTCCGCGACGGCCGTCTTCCGCTCATACGCGGCCGCCTGCCCATCCTCATCGAACAGCATCACCACAACCGCCGCGCCGTACCGCCGCGCAAGACGCGCTTTGCGAAGAAACGCCTCGCCGCCTTCTTTAAGGCTTATGGAATTAACCAGCGCCTTTCCCTGAATGCATTTGAGACCTTCTTCAATAACCTCCCAGTTGGAACTGTCAACCATCATGGGAACCGCCGCTATGCAGGGATCGGAAAGCGCGAGGTTCATGAATTCCTTCATAGCGGCTTTCGCGTCAAGCAGGGCGTCGTCCATGCACACATCAATGATCTTTGCGCCTGCGGCTATGGACTCGCGGGCGATATTCGCGGCCTCCGCAAAGTTATCCTCTTTTATCAAACGGAGGAATTTACGGCTGCCCGCGACATTTGTACGCTCGCCGATGGGAACGATGGCGTATTCTCCCCGCAACGGCTCGATAGTTTCCATGCGCAGCGCCTCAAGCCCGGACAGCGCCGTACACAGCTTAAGTCTGGGCGCGATCCGCGGCGCATGGGCTTTCGCTTTTTCGGCAATGGCGGCGATGTGGGCGGGTGTAGAACCGCAACAACCGCCCGCAATGTTGAGCAGCCCTTCCTTCATATAAACGTCAAGGGTGTCCGCCATTATTTCCGGCGTGTCGTCATAGCCGCCTGAAAGGTTTGGGAGTCCTGCGTTGGGGTGAACGCTCACGAGGCAGGGCGCGGAGGCGGCGATTTGCCTGATGTAGGGCAACAAGGCGTCCGCGCCAAAAGAACAGTTAAGCCCAATCGACCACGGACCGGCATGGGCGATGGACACGCAGAAAGCGGCTATGGTTTGACCGGACAATATTCTGCCCGAAGGACCGGAGATGGTCGCCGACACCATAACCGGTATGTCTATGCGCCGCTCTTCCCGCATGCTCATGATTGCCGCAAGCGCGGATTTGGCGTTCAGCGCGTCGAATATAGTTTCAACAAGCAGCATGTCCGCGCCGCCATCCAACAGTCCGCGCGCCTGATCGTAATAGGCGGCTTCAAGCGCATCCCATGTTACGGAACGCGCCGCAGGATCGTTGACATCAGGCGAAATCGCCGCGCTTTTCGAGGTGGGACCCATGCTTCCAGCGACAAAACGAGGCTTTTCTACGGACGCATATCTGTCCGCAACTTCTCTGGCAATCGAAGCCGCAGCCCGGTTTATCTCATAGGCAAGCCCCGCCACGCCATAATCCGCAAGGGACAGGGCGTTAGCCGAAAAACTGCATGTCTTGATGATGTCCGCGCCCGCCTTCAAGTATTGGTCGTGTATCCCCGCAATAACATCAGGCTTGGTGACACACAGGAGATCGTTGCATCCTTTAAGATCGGTCGAGTGGGAAGCGAACCGCTCTCCCCGAAAATCCGCTTCGGTCAGTCCAAAAGATTGAATGAGGGAACCCATCGCGCCGTCAAGAATGAGGATTCGCCGTAAGGCTTGTTTGTTCAGTATCTCACTATTGGCCAAGCTGCTGTCCTGAGCAAAGGATACCGGTATATGGACGCCGTGGCAGTCCTCTAACCAAGCGGAGGGCGCGTCCTTTAACGAGGCGTTTCGGCGTCCGGCGGCGCGCCGCTTTTTCATGGCGAACACACACGGTTCCGTCCGGTGTTTTTTGCAAGGTACAGGAAGCTGTCCGCCGCGGCAAGCAGGTCCTGTTTGCTTGTGCCGGGTTGCGGAATGAGCGAGGCCACGCCGATGCTGATCGTAACGGATGTGATTTTCCCGTCTTGTGTAGGAACCGTAGTTGATTGGACGTTTAACCGCAACTGTTCGGCGATATCCACCGCAGCTTCAAGTCCGGTGCCGGGAAGCAGTATGCCGAATTCTTCGCCTCCGATGCGGGAAGCCATGTCCGCGGGGCGCCGCGCCACAGAGGAGAACACTTTTGCCACTGTCTGCAAAAGCATGTCGCCCTGAAGGTGTCCATGGCAATCGTTGTACTCCTTGAAGTGATCAATATCGATCATCATAAAGGAAAGGGGCGTTTCCTCACGATCCGCGCGCTTCCATTCCATGTCAAGCCGGTCGTTAAAGTGGCGCCTGTTCGGAAGACCCGTAAGCTCGTCAATTAGCCCCGCCCGCGCAATATCCTGAATATACTGAACGATGCGCAAGTGGTTTCTGATTCGCGCTTTTACAATGGACGCTTTGAACGGTCTGGCAATGTAATCGACCGCGCCAAGTTCAAATCCTTTTTCTTCATCATCAGTATTGGTGCGGCTGGTGATAATGATGATCGGGATAGACTCGACCGCCTTATTCGCCTTTAACTGTTTCAGCACATCAAAACCGTCCATTTCAGGCATTATAATGTCAAGGAGAATGAGATCGGGCTTTTCTTTTTTGATAAATTCAATCGCTTCCTTGCCAGAAGTCGCGGAAAACAATGTATACTCCGGTGAAAGCATGTCGCTCAAGGCGATGTGGTTCACCATATTGTCATCAATGATCAGGATGCGCCGCTTGGCTTCCGGTTTTATCAATGTAAGCTCTTTGTAGAGTTCCGCGCACTTCGCGGCGGCTTCACTATAGTCCATTGTGTTGGCAAGCGCGATAATTTCGGAGATCGCGGCGTCGGTTTCCTCATTGTAGGTGACACGCTCAAGTCTTTTTGTTATTTCAATGATCCATTTCGCCTTATAAGTGGCGCATGCCTCGCCTAGCGCCTTGAGATCATTGATCAACACGCTGGCGGTCGTCAAAATTTTATGAGAGATGGATATGCCGGCGAGCGCTTCCGACAAGTCTTTGTGAAATTCGGCTATGCGCAGACAAAACGGATCGGTTGATTCTATGCACCGATTGGCGCTTGCAACATCGTTTCCGCTGGCGGCGATGATTAACTTTGAAGCGGCTTCCAGTTTTTGGGCTTCATCAGCAAGGGAAGACATTCCGACAATCGCAAAAGCGCCTTTGAACGCATGAACGACCACCATATAATTCTGCCAATCCCCTTTCGCAAGACAGGCGGCGAGGGCGTTTTTCTTTTCTTCAAAATCCATGCAGAATTGCCGCAACACCCTGAGGTACTTTTCCGCGCTGTTGCCGCTATAGAGCAACCCTTTGTCAACATCAAGCCCTTTTATCTCTCGCAAACGTTCAAACACGACATCCTCGACTTCGAAGGACTCCGTTTTCTGCAAGCCGAAGATCAGCTTCTCCTTGGGCAGCCATTGCGCAAGTATCGCATTGAACCGCTCGGCGTCAAGCGGCTTGGAAATAAAGTCGTTCATGCCGTATCTAAGAAACAGGTTGCGTACGCCGGTGACTGCGTTTGCGGTCAGCGCGATAATGGGCATCTCCTTGAACCACGCGGCATCCGGCAAGGATTGGTCGTCGCCCAAAGCTCTGATAACCGCTGTGGCTTCAATGCCATCCATTTCCGGCATCATGTGATCCATGAACACGAGATCGTATCGTTTCCGCTTCACCATTTCAATGGCTTGCGCTCCGCTTTCCGCAGTGTCCGCCTTCATCCGGTGCGTACTGAGAAAGCCGAGCGCCACAGTATGATTCATCGGCATATCGTCAACCATGAGTATGCGCACGTTTTTCGTGTTTCTTGCGACCACAAAAGGCGCGGCGCTCTCGCGCTTTTTAATTTTTGCGGGAGATCCTAGCGTCAACGGCAGGTACACCTTAAACACTGACCCTTTTTCATACTCGCTTTCAACCTCAATCCAACCCTTCATCATATCCACAAGTTGCTTGGTTATGGCAAGCCCCAGTCCCGTGCCTGTGACGCCGAAGTTTTTCTTCTGATCAAACTGCTGGAAGTTGCCGTACAACTTTGGCATGTCTTCTTTTTTGATGCCGATGCCCGTGTCCTGAACCTGTATAATGAAACACGCGACATTTTCTTTCATTCCGGTATACACGGACAGCGAAATTGAGCCACGGTGCGTGTACTTTACCGCGTTGCTTACAATATTGGTGATGATCTGCCCGACACGCGTCTCATCGCCCACAACCGTATCGGGAATATCCGCGCAATTCAAAGAAAAAGCGAGGTTTTTGCTGTTTGCCACATACTTGAACATGGATGCAATATTATCAACGAGAACCGGCAAGCTGTAATGCGACAGACTCAACTCCATTTTGCCGGCTTCGATTTTGGAGAAGTCAAGAATATCATTGATAAGGGCGAGCAGGGTCCTGGACATTTTCTTGATGTCTTCAAAATAGCCGGCTTGAACATTGTCCAAATTGTCCGTTCGCATGAGATCGCTCATGCCGATAATGGTGTTCATGGGCGTACGTATCTCGTGACTCATTTTAGCGAGGAATTCGCTCTTCGCCCTGTTCGCGCTTTCGGCGTCCTTTTTTGCCACAATAAGGTCGGTGTTGTCGTAATACAGGATGTAAATGCCGCCGTATCGCCCATTTTCATCCCACATCGCCGTTGTTTTTATAGTGTAGAAACGCGGTTCCTTTATACCCGGGAAGGTGATGGCCACATCGTCCACAGACACGGTTTCGCGCGTTTTTCGACTGCGATCAATCCACGAGAGCATCGTAGCGATGAAAGCGTCATCGGCGAAACGTTTATAGACATCCTCTAATTTCAACCCATTGACTACCCCGAAGTTGTCGACATCTATCTTCTTTAGAAAAGAATTGGAGCAATAGGCGATGCGGCGGTCTTCGTCCATAAGCAAAAAGGGCATAGGCGTACTTTCAAGGAGCAGCTTCATGTACTTTTCAAGTCTTTTCTGTTCCGCTGTCCGTATATCTTCCAGCGTACGATTTGTCATCATGGTGATTTCCAGCGTGTCTAGATAACTCTGAAGCTTTTTTGTGGTACGGGAGAGTCGCTTGTTTTCAAGCTCCAAATTTTTTAATTTCTGGAACACGTCATTTGTTGTTTCCATCCAATTCTCCATGATATTCGAGAGGATCCGGCGCCTTGCCACAGATCTAGCGGCGCGAGCGATAAAAAATCATGTCAATACGCATGCGATAAAGGTAAAGTTATGAATATAACTCGCCGACTTCCCTGACGCATCCGGCGCCGGACAAATCTCGCCGCCTGAGTAACAGCACTGGAACGGCATAACTCCATCAAGCGCATCGGAAACTATGTTCAGTTCCGCAAAATAATTGGATCCCAGTATGATGTTTCTGGTGAGACAAGAGTATATGAGGGCGCAGGAGGCTTTTCCTTGCGCCTGTAAATCCGCTATGCGCGTTACGGTCTCCCGCGTCGTGTTCAACACATCGTTCGCGTCAAGTTTGCCCAGGGCGATGGTTGCGCCTACGGGTATTTCTTCACCGAATGCCGCGTAGCCTTCCTTGGTGATGCTGTATACGCTGCATGTAATCGTTGAGTTTGCGCCGCTGTTTTTAAAATTGATTATAAAGGGAAGCATATAGAGCGCCTCAAAATTCCGCGGCGCAAAGCCCAATCTTTGGAGGTAGTGGCTGAAGGGCATGTCGTTTACGGTTTTTACAATAAAACACTCGGCGTCTGTAACAACCGCATACTGTTTCTGGATGTTTTGCAACGAGATGGACTGTGTGAAGAATTGGGGGTGAACTTCTCCAAAAAAGAACACCATGCCAAATGTATCGGGAAACGCCTCGCCGTTGTATATGGTCTTGCAGGTTGAAAGTTGCGGCGTTTGATCGTTTGAAAGCGTACCGAACACCGGAATGTCGTCTCCGTTAAGCCGTTTCAGCGGCGCGACCAACTGTCCAACGCTCACCTTCCTCTCCAACAACATGGGCGGATACGCCAATATGAGCGACGGTTTTTCGTTTTCGTATTTAGATACGCCTTTGCGGTACGCGGCTTCTATGGGCGCGTCAATGTCGTCAGGCGTGATAGGATCCGACATAACGGCGGAAAACCGGATGTCATCGCTGGCAAGCGCCGCTATGCTTAATAGGTCAAAGCCGCTCTGTCCATTTACGGCGGTACCCCTTGTGGTGATGCCGATTGTGTCAAAATCAAGTCGTTTGCAAAGCGCCTCAACGATACCGGCGTCGACGAATTCGCTGTCACATGTGATAAGTCCCACTCGGTTTTTCTTGATGACATGAGATGCGTCAAGTCGCTCGATAATCTCATTACACGCCGCCTCTATGTCGTCAAGTTCCTTTGTGTACGCCGTGAGCATAGTAATCATAATACTATTAATTATACCACGAGGCGATAAAAAGAACAAGAGTGAAGCGCCGCCGCTTAGAGCCGTTCAATCAACGCCGAAACATCGGCGGAAATAGTGTCCGCTGTAACGTTCCGCTCCATCACCTTTTGCAGAGAGGGCGGAACCGGCATCGCTCCGGTCAGAGGTTCCACGATTTCCGCAAATTTCGCGGGGTGGGCGGTTGCAAGCGTCCCAAGCGGCGCGTCTTCCCCCGTGATTTTGCCTGTGGATTTCAGCGCGTCCAGCGCAGCCCAACCCACAGCGGTATGCGGGTCAAGGAAGCGTCCGTACCGGTTGTGAACGCTTTTGATGGTCCCGCGGGTCGTTTCATCGGAAATAAAAACGCCCGTAAGCGTCTCACGCAGCCGTTTCAACGTCCAATGGACGGTCATACGCTCAAAATTGCTCGGAGCGCCCACATCCATAGCGTTTGAAATGGTCGGCAGAGATGCGCGAGGCTCGTATACGCCGTTTTCAAGGTAGTCCGGCACGGTTTTGTTGATGTTGGTCGCGGCGATAAAATGACGTATGGGCGCGCCCATCTCACGCGCATACAAGCCGGCTGTCAGGTTGCCGAAGTTGCCCGAAGGCACACAGAAGACCGCCGGCTTTCCAGTCTCCGCCATTGCCCGCGCCGCGCCCGTTGCGTAATACACCGCCTGCGGAACAAGACGCGCAATGTTGATCGAGTTTGCCGAGGACAGAACCATGCGCTTTTTCAAGCTTTCATCGGCAAACGCCGCCTTCACAAGCCGCTGGCAGTCGTCAAAACTCCCTTCAACCGCAAACGCCGAAATGTTTTTGCCAAGCCCCGCAATCTGCCGCTCCTGGAGCGGCGACACTCTCCCTTTCGGATAGAGAACCGTCACGGAAATCCCGTCAACGCCAAAGAAGCCGTCCGCAACCGCGCCGCCCGTGTCGCCCGATGTGGCGACCAGTATGCGCAGAGGCTTGTCCTCGTTGCGACGGAAATAGGAGAACGCCCGCGCCATGAAACGCGCCCCGAAATCCTTGAACGCGGCGGTGGGGCCGTGGAAAAGCTCCAGCATATACCGATCCCCAACCGTCGCAAGCGGCGCGTCAAAGTTGAACGCATCGTGAAGCATATCCCCCAGCGTCGCGTCGGGAATTTCGCCATGGACAAACGGTTGTATGGTCTCAAACGCAATGTCGTGAAAACTCATAGCCGGCAGGGAGGTTTTCACCGCGCGCGGGTATTCGGGCAATGTCTCCGGTACAAAAAGCCCTCCGTCAGGCGCAAGCCCCGCCAGCGCCGCTTGAGCGAAAGCGACCGCTTGTCCGTTTTTGTTTCTAGCGCTATAATACCGCATATTCATCCCTCAACAATAGGCGGAAAATTATTTTCCCGCCCCTTCGCCTCAAGCGTTTTTTTATTGTAGTTCATCAAACATCCGTCCTTGATGATTTCCTTTTCAACGCTGGTCAGTTCGGGCAACGCAAGCTCAAACTCGCGTAAACCCGCGCCATTCTCATCAATGACAAACGCCGTAACAGACGCTCCAAATTGAGGCGCCGTGGAAATGGCTTTTGCAATATGGGGGATGCACACATAGTCTCCGTTTCTGAACGGCGGCTCCCCATTGATGGTGAAGGGCAGCATACCCCAGTTGATGAGGTTGCTCCGGTACCGCTTTGTCGCGTATTCATTGGCAAAGTTGGCGCATCCGCCGAGCGCCCGCTGGCAGCTTGCCGCCTGTTCGCGCGCACTGCCGTCTCCGGGTTTTCGGGCGAACACAGCCGAGCCGAACTGCACAGCGTTCAACTCTACGCCTTTGATCTGCGCAAGGCGCAGCAACATGGCGCCGAAGCCCGGCAGCAGTTTTTCCGCGCTCGCTATATGTTCCGCGCCTTCGCCTGCCATAGCGCCAAAAGCCTCCTTGAACCAGGGCGCAAGGTCGCGTACGGTTTTCGCCTTGCCCACATAAGACGGATCCTTGCGAGAAAAGGTGAATTCGGCTAAACCCATGGGGTTGGAGCGGAAGGACGAGGTTTCGCCAGAAGGTATGATCTCATCGGTGGTGGTCACCTCATCAGTGATAAAACTCACGATTTTAAGCAAAAGGTGGGCGCCGAGTTTTGGTATGGGGGGCCAATCCACAATGTTGGGACCGTATTGCAGGTTCGCCTCCGGTTCCGCCTTGCCCAATCCGCAATAGACCCGCGTTTTATAAGGCGCATCGTCATAATGATAGACCGCCAGAGGCGCCGCCAGCGCTTCTATGCCTTCCGCAGAACGCAGGAATCCGCCATTGCCTATGGTCGCGGCCACGCTCCGGCTGTCCATGAGCGCCACAGCCGCAAGCTGCCCGCCCGCTGGTCTTGCGCCTTCGCGGTTCGGAAAATTGCGGGTGGTATGGCGAATGGAGAATCCGTTGTTTGCGGGCACATCGCCCGCGCCGAAACAGGGGCCGCAGAACGCGGTTTTGACAACAGCGCCGCTCTCAATGAGTTTCCCTATGGTTCCGTTTCTAGCAAGCTCAAGCGTCACAGGCTGGCTTCCCGGGTACACCGAAAGCGGCGGCTGGCTGAAACCCGGGCGCATTGCCGCCAAAATAGCGGACGCCGCCATGATGTTGTCAAACGCGCCGCCCGCGCACCCGGCTATAATGCCTTGATCAATTTTGAGCCGCCCCTTCTCATCAAGTTTTTCCAGCAAACGCAGCTTGACGCTCTTGTTTTCGATGATCGCTTCAGCTTCTTTCTCAATGGCGCGGAGCATATCGGCGGCATTGTTGAGAAAACAATCGATCTCAAACACGTTGCTGGGATGGAAGGGCAACGCGATCATGGGTTTTATGGAGGAAAGGTTCACTTCAATAAGCCCGTCATAACAAGCTCCATTATCTGGAGTCAATTTTTGATACGCATCCGCCCGTCCGTGTATGGAAAGGAACCGCTTCACTTCATCGTCCGTTTCCCAAATTGAGGAGAGACAGGCGGTTTCGGTTGTCATAACGTCAACGCCCGCCCTAAAATCAACCGGCAGATTAGCAATGCTCTCCCCTACAAATTCCATCACCTTGTTTTTCACAAAACCGCTCTTGAACACCGCGCCGATAACCGCAAGCGCCACGTCATGAGGCCCAACGCCAACGCGGGGGGCGCCGGTCACATGAACCGCGATCACCTCAGGCGGGGTTATGTCGTACGTCTGCCCAAGCATCTGTTTGACAAGCTCTCCGCCGCCTTCGCCTACGCCCATTGTACCAAGGGCGCCGTAGCGAGTGTGGCTGTCGCTACCCAGTATCATTGCGCCACAACCCGCCATAGTTTCCCGCACATAGGAATGGATGACGGCAAGGTGGGGCGGCACGTAGATGCCGCCGTACTTGACGGCCGCGGACAAGCCGAACAGGTGATCGTCCTCGTTGATGGTGCCGCCCACCGCGCATAGGGAATTGTGGCAGTTGGTCAAGATATACGGCATCGGGAATTTTTCAAGCCCGCTTGCCTTTGCGGTCTGGACAATGTTGACAAAGGTGATGTCATGGGAAGCGAGCGCATCAAACCGCAATTTGAGCAAATCGGATGGATTTCCTTGCGCGGCGTTCCCGCCCGCAATATGCTTTAAAAGAATTTTATAGGCGATGGTTCCATTTCGTCCGGCATTTGGCGCTCCGCCAACCGGCTCTTTGACTTCTTCAAATGTCCCGTCCTTGAAACGCGCTTTATTTTTAATGAGTTTTATCAAAATTCCTCCTGTAGAAAGTATATATTTATGGTCAATTTCTGGCAAGCGTCCAGATCGCGCAACTTCGCTTTGCATTTGGTTTGTCAATTGATGCGGTCAAGCTATACGGACGGCATATCGCCGGCATTTGTTGTGTCTGCCATTACGCTTTTCCTCCTTGCCGCGCGTCTTGGTTTCCATAAATAACTCCCCGCTTATCTTTTAATACAATTCAAAAAGATGCGCCGCCCACGGACTGTCGTCATCGGGTGGGCTTTGATCAATTCTGGCGGCGTGGCATTGCTGTCATAGAGCGTGGCAAGTGATAATTCCGGGTGTTTTTTATGCGCATCCAAAACGCTTTGGGTGGCTGTTTCAATGGCGGACCTTCGCTTGTCTGTGGGAGCGGGCCACGAAAAATTGTCATAGACGCTAGAGTCCGGATAACGGCAACGCAATTCCAGCCTTCCGCAAACTAACGAACCCGGGCCATGCGCATCGCTGTTCACGGCAAATCAGACTCATCGTTTGAAGCGGGATAGAGCTTGAACGATCACGACGATACTTTCTCTGTTTTCACCAGCTCTATCAGAGACACGGGAAATAGCTGTGTTGATCCGCTTCATACCCGCGGCCGCATCTTCCATCCCATTCGTCAAAACCCAGCGTCTTTAACGCCCAAGCCTTCTGAGTAGGCGTTTGTCATGTTGACAGTGCGTGGTGAGAATGAGGGAGAGCAGTCCCACGACCGGATGTCTCCATTGGCTCAACAGTGTCGCACATCCGATTGACCGGCTACAATAACACCTGCGGCGCCGATACAGAAGATGAAAATGGCAGTGGGAATAATCCTCGCAATACCCGCGATGGCGCTCGCGTTGCTGTTGGTATGCCGGAAGCAATCCCCGCCCATGGCGCCCATGAGGGCTATAGTACTGACCGTTAGACTAACCTCCGGCAGGAATGGCTGGGGTTGAGCGGGGCGGTAGGCGAAGATCGCAACGAGTCCGCCATTGCCGCTCAAGGTGTACGCTACATAGATAAAGATTCCCAAACAGAGAGCCGGAACAATATGTTGGGAGCGCAACGATGTTCCCGCCGCGCGAGTCGCGCTTATCCCCCGTATCTCCCGCCTTCCTCGCCGTAGCAAGCGGCCGGTCTATCTGGGATCCGCCGATCCGTACCAGCAGGGCTTTCATCTCATCGCTGACACCGCGATCCGGCTCTTTCGAAGAGTCCATGAAGTCAATCATGCCTCGTATCATGGCCGCCAGCAACTTGCCGCAGGGACAACTACTGTAGAAACATCGTAAACAACCGCGCCGGCTAAACTGTCTCTAACGCTCAAGTTAGAGACGTTCTCACCCAGGTTTCCCGCGCCTTGCGACAAAGCTTTTCAACATTCGGCAATAGTCGAGCGCAGTTTGAGTATGAGTGATGGTTCCACCGACAACTCATCCAAACCCATTGCCACAAATTCTTTGGTCAACGTGAAATCCGATCCCAAGGCGCCGCAGATGCCGCACCAGATGCCCGCCTTGTGGGCGTTTTC